>CALWGS010000069.1 GCA_944380155.1 uncultured Lachnospiraceae bacterium | reverse complement strand
CGAAAACCCTGATAAATCAATGGTTTTCGGCGTTTAATCTGGCGTCCCTGGCGGGATTCGAACCCACGGCCTTTCGCTTAGGAGGCGAACGCTCTATCCTGCTGAGCTACAGAGACTTATATGAAATGGAATTGGTAACGATCACTTTTGGCTTCGAGTTGATTGGTTGAGCACAACCTTAGGAGGCGGTCGCTCTATCCAACTGAGCTACGAGGACCTATAAAACCATAAAATAAATTCCTTCCACCGACAGGCACCCGGCCCTTCATACAATCCGCTCTGCCCACCTGCTTCAGGCACAATATATTATAATCAGATTATCCCGGAAAGTCAAGCACATTTTCCGCTTTCCCCGCATTTTCTTCCCGATTCTCCGGTCCTCTCCGCTTCTCCCCGCCCAAACAGGAAAGTTTGGTTGAAAACCGGGTATCCTTATAGTAAAATACCCGTAGATCTATCAAATCATTCCTACAGGAGGTACTCTTCCATGAACGACATCAAGACCATTTTCCGCGCACAGCACGCCTTCTTCCATACCGGACGGACAAAAGGGATTTCGTTTCGCATCACCCAGTTGAAAAAGCTCCGGACGATGCTGCAGGCAAATGAAAGCGACATTCTCGCGGCCCTGAAGGCCGATCTGAATAAATCTCCCTTTGAAGCCTACGAGACCGAGATTGGAATGGTGCTGGGAGAGATCAATCATGCCTTGAAGCACCTTGCGGAATGGGCCAGGCCGAAACAAGTCAGGACTCCCCTGATCCATGCGCTCTCATCCAGCCGGATCCAAACAGAGCCCTACGGCGTTGTCCTGATCATATCCCCGTGGAATTATCCGATTCAGCTTACCCTCTCCCCTCTTGTCGGGGCAATCGCGGCAGGCAACTGCGCAATCCTCAAGCCTTCCGAATACTCTTCCCACACGGCAGCCCTCTTAGAACGGCTGCTCTCAACAACGTATCCCGGAAACTATATTTCCGTAATCCGGGGAGGAAGGGCACAGAACCAGGCACTTCTGGAACAAAAGTTTGATTACATCTTCTTCACGGGCAGCGTTCCGGTCGGCAAAGCCGTTATGAAAGCAGCATCCGAACATCTGACTCCGGTTACGCTCGAATTAGGGGGCAAGAGTCCGTGTCTGGTAGATTCTACAGCGGATCTTGATCTTGCGGCAAAGCGAATTGTATGGGGCAAGTTCCTGAATGCCGGCCAAACCTGCGTTGCTCCGGACTATATTCTTGTGGAACGCGGCGTCAAGGACCAGTTGATTCGCGCGCTGGTGAAATACATTCATGCCTTCTACGGAGACGATCCCCTGTCCTCTGTGGACTATCCAAGAATTATCAGTGAGAAGCATTATCTGCGTCTTCTTGCACTGTTGGAAGGCCAGATCGTAATCGAAGGCGGACAGCATGACCGCGCCGCTCTGCGGATTGCTCCTACGCTTCTTGACGGCGCGGATCCGGACAGCCCGATCATGCAGGAGGAGATCTTCGGCCCCCTGCTGCCCATTCTGGAATACGACCGGCTTGGGGACGCGATTGCCTGGATCAACAGCCGCCCCAAGCCCCTCGCCTTCTACTATTTTACAACCAATCAACGCCGGGAAGCCTACGCGCTTCGGACCGCTTCTTTTGGCGGGGGCTGTATCAACGATACCGTGATTCACCTGGCAAACCCAAATCTGATGTTCGGAGGAGTCGGTGAAAGTGGAATGGGACAGTACCACGGATACGAAAGCTTCCTGACCTTCTCGCACCGAAAGAGTATCATGAAGAAGTCCAATGCCATTGATATTCCGCTCCGGTATCCTCCGTACAGGAATCACTTAAAGCTTCTGCGGCTTCTGATGCGCTGAACATGTCCCATACGGAACAGGTCCTGCGCGAATACAGGAAGAAGGACGGCCTGCGTCCCGTATGGGACACCGCCGCCCTTCTCCCCGTTTCTTATTCCTCCACACAGATCTCCTGCTTTCTCACTCTGCACTCCTCAATCACATACGCGGGCCTCTCATCCGGCCTGCGAAGCCTCAGACTCACATCCGAAAGACTCAAACCATCCACTCCCCTGATATCAAAGAATACCGCTCGGCTCCAGTCCGGATAATAATTCTCGGATACAAAGAGTTTGCCCTCTCTCACCTCGGCCTGCTCTGTCCGAAGATCCAACACCCTCGGATATTCCTTCGGAATCTCTCCCTTCTTCACGCCGCCCACAGCAATATAGGACAGATCCGCAATCGACAGATCCCGGATCGGATGATTACGGCTGGCGTCCACCCGGATCCCTAAGAATTCCGGCCTCCCCATCACATCATTCTCGAACCGATTATGGATACGCTCCATCTCCTCCGTATCCTCCACCAGGATTCCGTGAAAATGAATCCGATCCAGTGTACCGATTTCCGGCATTTCCTTCAGTTCTATAGACGAACCGATTCGATCCAGACGATTATTTAACAATACGAATATCGGCCTCGATACATTCCTCATCACCAGGCCGCAGGCCATAATGCCCGAAATCCGTCCGCCCTCCGTGCATTCAATCTTCACTCCCTCGCGCCATACATTCTCAAACGTACAGTTTGTAATCACGACATTGGAGATGGTCCCCATCGAACGCAGGCCGATCCGGATTCCGGCGCAGACGGATGAGAAATAAGTATCGGATATATGCACCTGTTCCGTCACCCGGTTCTCTCCTGCCTGCAGACACAGATTATCATCCGTTCCGACAATCTTACAGCGGGTCACATACACATTCCGGCACCCGTCAAAGTCCAGGCCGTCGCCGTTATACCGCTTCTCATTATGAATATCCAAATTCTGCGCCCAGATATCCTCACTGTCCAGGAATGCCGTCGTCCACGCAGGCGAATCATACAGGCGCAGATCCCGAATCCGGATCCCCCGGCAGCGCAGGAAGCGCATCATCATCGGCCGGTAAGGACTGCCCGGATTGGGAAATGCCTCCGCATTGCCGGTAATCAGCCCGCCGCCGCAGATCTCAATCTGCTCCGCGTCCTGCGCAAAGAGAAAACACCGATCCATCTCTGTCTCATTCACATACCGGTTATAATGGGTATCCTCCCCGTAATCCCTGATATCCCCTGACATCACAAGCTCCGCAGAAATGTCAATCACCAGACGGATCTGAGACCTCAGATACAGCGTCCCGGAGACAAATCTGCCGCCTGTCAGAAGGATGGTTCCTCCGCCCGCCTTATGACAATCATCAATTGCCTTCTGAATGGCCTTCGTCGAAACCGTCCTTCCGTCCGCTGCCGCGCCGTATTCTACGGGATTATAGATCATAGCGTCTCCTTCCTTCCGTTTGCCGCCGGTTCAAACCGGACACTCTCATACAGTCCGTATCCGCCCGAAGCACGATTGGACAGATTGCACGCATAAAGTGTGAACTTTGCTCCGGTCCAGATCGCCTTCGCAAGCGGAAATCCTCCCGCAAGCTCCCTGTAATCGCCTTGTCCGGATGCATAGGCATAAGAACAGATTCCCTTCCTGACCCGCAGGCGCAACGTAACAGATGCCTCTTCCTCTCTCTTTGGTGTCACATCCATTATGATGTCTGTCATAACTTCCGGCATGACCTCCGCCGCCGTCTCTTCTTCTACAATATCCCGTCGATTCTGACGTCCGAGCGGATCGAAGTCTTTCACCATTCCGGATCTTACGATCAGACGGACTTCCCCGTCCTTCCGGCACAATCCGGCATAGCTGTAACGGGTTCCGAGAATCCCAGCACCCGCGAAGTCTCCGTCCTCTTCCCCGTGCAGCGACAGGGTGACATACGCGTCGAACTCCGGCGTCTGAAGCTGCTGGGTGCAGGCATTGGGGGCATACCAGAGCAGACTCTCCTTCCTGTCCGGATTGGAAACGCAGAATAACGCAAGCGCTCCCTCCCGGATCTTCATGGAATACCACGCCGGATTGGGATTCGCCTGCCACTGCCAGGCCAGGCTAAGCTCCGGCGTATCAAAGGCATCGTCCGCCGTCACCGAATATCCTCTTCCCTCGTCCCGACTAAGAGGCATTCTCCAGGTCCGCACCGGCTCGCCGATTCCATCTCCGTTCTGCTCCTGCCCGATGAACGGCCAGTCCTCCCTCCAGCACAGCGGTTGAAGATGCAGAATTCTCCCCATGGCGCCCGCATCCTGAAAATGCAGGAACCATTCTGATCCGTCCGGCGCATCCACATATGCGCCCTGATGCGGGCCGTTCACCTCTGTATTTCCCTGGTGCAGCACGATTCTCATCTCATACGGGCCGTAGGGATTCGCGGAGCGCAGCACCGTCTGCCACCCCTTCTCTACACCGCCGGCCGGAGCGAAGATATAATAATATCCGTTCCGCTTGTACATCTTCGGCCCTTCTATAGTCGGACTCGTCTGCATACCGTCATAAATCAGAACCGGCTCATGTAAGATCCGCGTCGCTTTCACATCCATTTCACACAAACTAATCCGGCTGTGAATTCCACAGCGGCTGTTTGCGTAGGCAAATGCCATATACGCCCTGCCGTCTTCGTCCCAGAACGGACACGGATCAATGAATCCCTTCCCCTCCATGATGCAATGAAGCTCGCTCCATTCCCCGGCCGGATCCGTCGCGGTTGTAACGAAGATTCCCTCATCCGGGAGAGGAATGAACGCATAGAATACCCCGTTGTGATACCGCAGTGCCGGAGCCCAGGTTCCGGCGCCGTGCGCGGGCCTTTGATACCGTTCAAACGGCAGACTCCGGACACAGTAGTTGATTTTCTCCCAATTCACCAGATCCTTCGAATGCAGCACCGGAACTCCTGGAAGGTAGGTGAAGCTTGATGCGATGAGATAGTAGTCTTCCCCCACCCGGATCACATCCGGATCGCTGTAATCGGTGTACAGAATCGGATTCCGGTAGCTGCCGTTTCCAAGATCCGCCATCCAGAGGGCTTCTTTCTGTCCATCCGCGCAATGTTTCTCAATCCTCTCCATGTTCCGTTTTCCTCCTTATCTTCCGGACAGACCGGCATTCTCATTCGATTCCGGCGATCTCATAGCGTTCGGCTTCGCGTCCGTCCCGTTGCCAGGTGATCGTCCCCGATTCA
>CALWGS010000068.1 GCA_944380155.1 uncultured Lachnospiraceae bacterium | reverse complement strand
GAATCCGATTAATCCGGGTCCCAAAGAACCCTATGTTCTGTATGAGCTTGCCATGCTGATGACTCACGCAGAAGAACGGGTCTTTCTTCAGACGCCCTATGCGGTTCTGAATGAAGACATGTATGATATCCTTCGCACCACGGCCGATTCGGTTCCCCGCTTTGAGATGATGCTGAATTCTGTCGCGGTCGGCGATAATTTCATGGGTTCCTCCGATTATACCTTCAATAAAAAGAAGATCCTCGCAACCGGCGTAACGGTATACGAATATCAGGGGGATCATTCCATGCATAACAAGTCGCTCCTGATTGACGACGATATCTCTGTCATCGGTTCCTTTAACTTTGATATGCGCAGCGCCTATATTGACACGGAATGTATGCTGGTTATTCACGGAACAGAATTCAATGCACTGCTGGAAGCGGAAATTCTCCGGATGCAGGAGGATTCTCTCCAGGTTGCCGAAGACGGGTCCTATCTTCCCGGCGATGTTGCGCCTGCCCCTCTTCCGGCCTCGAAGAAGCTCTTATACCGGATTACGTCGATCATCTTTCAGCCCTTCCGCTTTCTTATGTAATTTTCGGGGGATTTCCTCTGGAAATCCCCCTTACGCAAAGACGCCGGGCAAACGGGCGAAACCTTCGTCCCTTTGTCCGGCGTTCTGTATCAATAAGCCACGATAATGCCTCCGTCATTCGCATACAGAGAACTGATTCCTGCCGTATCAACAATAATGCAGTTCTTGAAACGAACCCGCTTTGTGATTTCATCCTTGGTAAACAGCGCTCTTTTATAATTATTGCAGTGGGCGATTCCCAGCGTCCGGTTCTCCGGATCTTCCACATCCTCTTCGATCATCTTTGCCATATCCGCAATCGCACGGTTAATCCCCCTTGCCTGTCCGAGCTTGCAGATAAGCCCTTCCTTCGTACCGCCCATAATCGGCTTAATATTCAGGACACTGCAGATTACCGCCGTCAGATTGTTCAGCCTTCCGTTCTTCCTGAGGGTATAAAGAGTCTCCAGCACGAACTTTGTCTTCATGCCTGCGCGAAACGCCAGAATCTGTTCCATAACCTCCGCAAAGGAAAGTCCCTTCTTAACCAGCTCCTGAAGCTTCATCACAAGCAGCGTCTGTCCGACCGACGCGGAACAGGAATCGATCACTCCGATATTCTTATCCGGGTTCTCCTCCAGGTAAAGCTTCCTCCCAAGCATTGCACTGTTGTAAGAACCGCTCAGATTACCGGATAAGGTTACGGCATACACATCTCCCTCTCCCCGGTAGGCCTCCATATACGCTTCGGGGGACGGGCAGGACGACTTCGGACACTCCTTGCTCTCACGCACACGCTTCAGAAAATCAGCCTGGTCGAATGTCTCGTCATCTACAATCGTATGATCTTCAATATGGATCGACAACGGTATCAGACTGATATGCGGATCCTCCTTCATATTGTCCGGCAAATCCGTACAGCTGTCGCCTATAATCTTGTAATCCATGCAGCAAACCTCCTTAATTTCTAAATATTATTGTGGGGATATGATTATGCAAACGAATTTACAAATTCACCTGTACCTCATGATGTGGTTTTTATCTCTATTAATAATAGCATAGTCAAATACATTTGAAAAGCCCTTTATGAAAATTTTAGAATGTTAACATTTCGGAAAAACAGAAAAGAAAAGAAGAATCATACAGAAAAGTACAGAAGAGTGCCGCGGCACCCTTCCGATACCGCGGCACTTCCGTGTAATTATGACAGGATCATTGATTCCGGGATCATCTGCTTTATGATCGCTTATTTCGCAAGCATGGCAAGGATCTCGTTGCTTCTCTCCACGAACTTCGTCATGGCCTCCGGATCCAGCGGCTTATGGCTGATCAGCGCCAGATCGTAGAGCTGCTCACAGAAGAGGCTCACTCCTTCATCGTCCTTATGATCCCTGATATACTGAACCAGGCTGTTATTGGCGTTCAGCACCAGAGTCTCGTTCGTTCCGAACATGTCAGGATTCATTCCGTACATATTGTACATTCTCATCATGTCCTGCATTCTCCGGCTCTCTTCGGATAATGTCACCATCGCCGAGACCTTGTCGTTCTTAAGCTTCTCAACCTTAACCTCCAGCTTGTCCTTATTCAGAACCTTGCGGAAGAGCTCGGTCAGCTCCTCGGTCTCCTTCTTAAGAGCCTCTTCCTCATCGCCCTTCACATCCTCCTTGAAGCTGTCCGTCAGGTCCGCGTCGATCCTCTGGAAGCGCACCTTCTGGTTGGTCTGCTCAAGCTGTGTGATGAAGGGCTGATCAATGTTATGGGTCAGAAGCAGGGCATCGATTCCCTCTTCCTTGAACAGGTTAATATACTGGCTCTGCTGCTGCTCGTCCGTTACATAGTAGACCGTATCCGGCTTCTCCTCCGCCTTCTCGTCCTTCACCTGATCGGAGCCGTCCTTCTTCTCTGCGCCGGCTTCTGTATCAGCCTTTGCGTCAGCTTCCGCATTAGCTTCTGCGCCAGCTTCTGCGTTATCCGCCTTTGCTTTCGCCGCCTTAATATACTCCGGGAGCGTGATATACTTGCCCTCGAGATTCTTGAAGATAATGAAATCCTTCATCTTCTCGCGGAACTTGTCGTCCTTTAAGCAGCCGAACTTGATGAAGGGACTGATATCATCCCAGTACTTCTCGTAGCTCTCGCGCTCAACCTTGTACATTCCAGAGAGCTTATCCGCCACCTTCTTGGTAATGTAATCCGAGATCTTCTTAACGAACCCGTCATTCTGCAGGGCGCTTCTGGATACATTCAGAGGCAGATCCGGGCAGTCAATCACACCCTTTAAAAGCATGAGGAATTCCGGAATCACTTCCTTGATATTGTCCGCAATGAACACCTGGTTGCTGTAGAGCTTAATCGTACCCTCCAGGCTGTCGTACTCCGTATTCAGCTTCGGGAAATACAGGATCCCCTTCAGGTTGAACGGATAGTCCATATTCAGGTGAATCCAGAACAGCGGCTCCTTATAATCATGGAACACCTTGCGGTAGAATTCCTTATAATCCTCCTCCTTGCACTCGTTCGGATGCTTCAGCCAGAGCGGATTCGTATCATTCAGAGGCTTCGGGCCCTTCTTCTCCTTCTTCGCCTCGACCGCCTTGCCGTCCTCTGTTACATCAGCATCCACGACTTCGGACCCGTTCTCTGTCTCCTCGGCTGCATCAGCCTCTTCCTCCGGCTCTTCCGGTTCGGGAGCGGTCTCGTTCACAAAGTAAATCGGAACCGGCATGAAGGAGCAGTACTTATCCAGGATCTCCTTCGCGCGGTACTCATTCGAGAACTCATAGCTGTCCTCATTCAGGTACAGCGTGATCTCGGTTCCTCTCTCGGTTCTGTCGGACTCATCCATCGTGAACTCCGTACCGCCATCGGACTCCCAGTGAACCGCCTCTGTTCCCTCCTGATATGACAGCGTGTCGATTGTAACCTTATGCGCCACCATGAACGCGGAATAGAATCCCAGACCAAAATGTCCGATGATCTGATCCTCATTCGCCTTATCCTTGTACTTGTTCAGGAAATCCTGCGCGCCGGAGAACGCGATCTGGTTGATATATTCCTTCACCTCATCCGCGGTCATGCCGATTCCGTTATCAATGAAGCGGATCGTCTTCTCCTCAGGATTCACAAGAACCTGAATCTTATACTCATTGTCCTCCGGTAAGACGGCCTCTCCGATCATCTCCAGCTTCTTCAGCTTGGTAATGGCGTCCGAGCCGTTCGATACCAGCTCGCGAAAGAAAATATCATGATCCGAATACAGCCACTTCTTTATAATCGGAAATATATTCTCCGAATTAATTGATAAACTTCCATGTTCCTGACTCATTGTTAGCATTCCTCCAATTTCTATCCACATAAGGACGGTTTCCCGTTTCCTGTAACCCTTACTATAATACGAAACTGATGAATTGTCAAGAAAAAATTAGCACTCGTTTTAATTGAGTGCTAACAATTTGATTCTATTCCTCTTCCCACGCAATGTCATGCAGCCTTAAGAAGGTCTTCACGTCCTGATCCCACGCGTGTTCCAGCGTCTTATCCAGCGAAAATATCTTCATGGACAAGCCCGTGACCAGATGAACCTCCTTCTTCTCGAACCGGATATTCAGGAAGAAGCCTCCCACCTGCTCCGGTGTCACCGCCGCCCCGCTCCGCCTGATGACACGCGCCGCATTCTCATCGGACAACAGGAGCACCAGCTTACAGGAGACCGGCGTTCTCTTGCCCCGGATCACGGAATGGAGATACGGTTTGATCTCGGCCCAGGACACATAGCGCCTTTTTCCCAATCCCAGGATCTCCTGTTCGTCCGAGGAATAATAATCCCGGTTCAAGGCTCCGTCGAACGAGAATCTCGCGAATGTTACGACCTCTCCCTCGGAAAACCAAAAATGATCAAAGACGCTGTTAATCAACAAAGAAGACATAAACCCTTTCACAGAGCTGATTTTCAATGATACCATAGATTCCCTTTCCGCCTCAGGCTGCCGGTAACAGACTGCCGGGCATAATTTGAGCGATTGTGCAGATACTAAGATTGTATTAACCGGACGTAATACACCGGAATCTTTTCATAAAGGAGAGACCATAATGAGAGCAAGCTATGACACCTATCAGAAGGTCGCCGAACATTGCAGTGCCTATGAACCGACAACGGGAAGAAGCTCGGTAAGCAACAGCTATTCCGAACCCGCCGTCTCCTGCACCACCTGCAGGCATTTTGACCCCGAAAAATACTGCCGTCTTGATTTGTACGACAAGATTGTGAAGAACCATGAATTAGGCTAAGGCACCCGGCGGGAGGGCCGGCGGATCCGTCCGCGGGCTCTCCCGTTCTCTGTTACTGCATCAGGACATAGCGCAGAATACATAACAGCGCAAGGTGCGCCGGGTAGAAGGCGTAGAAGCCGATTCCCGCCTTCCTGCCCCGTTCCCCGTGATAGGACAGCAGGAGGGGCAGAACCAGAATGGCGGCATATTGAATGACAGTTCCGGTGAGCAGTGTCACCAGGACGAAGTAAATCGCAAGCTTCCCTGCATTTCCCCGGAACGAATAGAAGCCCGCTATCACCAGGATTCCCGAGAAGCCGTAATCCAGCCCCGCCGCGGACGCACCCAGTCCCGCAAGCAGGACGAGCAGCAGGCCGAATAGATTATAATACGCGCCCCTCTCTCCGGACAGCCGTGCCAGCCGGTTCAGCGCGCACAGCAGAATGAGCCCCGCAAGCAGGGTAACGTAAGCGTTCTGGTGCCCGAACCACAGACGGGGATTCCACCCGAACAGCAGGTAATCGAACACCGGCTCCGTCAGAAGCGCCCCAATCAAAAGCCTTAAGGCGTATTTCGCCACGCTGTGCGTATGATAGAAGCCTTCCACAAGCAGAAAGCAGAAAATCGGGAAAGCCAGACGCCCGGCGCAGCGCATCAGGACATAGGCGGGAGCCTCCTGCCCGAATCCCGGCACGCCGCAGAGATTCAGGCAGACGGCAATATGATCCAACAGCATGGAGCCGCATGCGGCCAGCTTCAGATCAAATCCGGTCAGATTCCAGGACAGGTTGAGACTCTTCTTCATTCGAATTCCTCTCCTCCCTTGCCGAGCTCTCTTCCTGTTCCGCTTCCTCTTCCTGTGCCGTTCTCTCTTCGAACAGGCGGATTGTCCGCTCCGGCACAGGGCAGCGGTTCGCCGGTTCTGCCGCCCCGGACTCTTCTCCCGAGGTATCAAGCAGAAGGTGCCATCTTCTGTCCGGCGCGCACTGGGGCAGATCGAATTCCATCCCCTCCCAGTGCATATTGAAGATCGCGTAGAGATCCGTCTGATCTCCCGCATACGAACCGTTCAGCAGAATCCCCAGCGTATGGCTGTATTCGGCATAATCCGGGAACCATGCCCTCACTCCGTGGAAGGAAATATCCGGCCTTCCCGTCCGCATCCGGTCCGCGCCGGTCAGCTCTCTTGCAGAATGCAGAGCCGCGTGGCTCTTTCTGACGGCAATGAGCTTCCTGGTATATTCGAACAGCTCCTGCTTTGCCTTCGTCTTCTTCCAGTCCACCCAGCCCGTTTCGTTATCCTGGCAGTACGCGTTATTATTCCCGCCCTGGCTGTTCAGATACTCGTCTCCCGCATAGAGAAGGGGCGTTCCCTGCGCCAGCATCAGAGCGGTGAGCGCATTTCTTACCATCCGGAGGCGGAGCCTTTGAATGGCACGGCTCTTAGCCGGGCCTTCCTGTCCGCAGTTCCACCCGAAGTTCCAGGTGATCCCGTCCCGGTTGTTCTCTCCGTTTGCGTGATTGTGCTTCTCCTCGTAAGAGTACAGATCGTACAGCGTGAATCCGTTCTGATCCGTAATATAATTAATCGTACCGAAGCCGGACGGATTGCGCCTCATACTCTCCGCGAACGCCTCCGCCTGCCCGCCGTCTCCCTTGAGGAACTTCCTCACATGATGAGAGAATTCCCTCTGGTACACGGCAAGCCGCCTGCCGTCCGGATCGCATCCGTCGGGCCATCCGTCCGCAATCAGGATTCGATCCTTCAGATAGGGATCGGACGCCGCCGCGGCATAGAACAGCGGACTGCCGGAAATCTGAAATCCATCGATATGGTACTCCGCTGCCCAATATCGCAGGCAGTCCGTCACGAGCAGACAGGGCAGGCCCGGATCGAACGCAAGCTCCAGGAACACCTGAATTCCGTTCGCGTGCATCTGCTTAATCATGCTCTTGAGCTCCCGGACCGGATTCCCGCTGTCGGCCGCATAGGACGCCTTCGGCGCAAAATACCAGCACTTCGCGCCGTATCCCCAATAATTAATCTTCTTCGATGGATTCATCTCTCCCATCAGACGCTTCTCGGTCTGCTCGATATCCGGATGCTCCTTACAGAACCGGAGGAACTCGGCAGAATGCCCGTGAACCCGCTTCTCCGCCGACGCTTCCAGGAACTCCACGCACGGCATCAGCAGCACCGTGTTGATTCCGAGCTTCTTCAGATAAGGAATCTTCTCCGCCGCTCCGGCGAAGGTTCCCTTATGACGAACTCCGGAATTCGGATTCCGGGTGAAGCCCCTGACGTGAAACTTGTACAGAATCACATCCGGAAGCGGGATCCCAAGCGGCTGATCGCCGTCCCAGGAGAAGTCCTCGGTGTAGACCGCGCCTCTTGGCTCCGTACATACGCTTCCGTAGGATTCATTCCCCCGCACCAGCCTGGCATAGGGGTCCGTAATGACCTTTCCGTTCATCCTGTAATTGTATTCATAGTTCTCCGGCTCGGAGAGCGTGACCCTGACCACACAGACCTCGCCCTGACCGGGCCTTGCTTCCATGGCAAGCTCCTGCTCGGGCTCCTTCTCTCCCTTCTTATATAGAAGCAGCCCGCATTCCCTCTCTCCCGCATGATTCTTCGGCACCGCCGCGGCAAATATGAATTCCTGTCCCGTTCCCGTAACTCCCAATGGTACGATTCCTCCGCCCGCTCCTGCCGGAAGCACGGATCTTTTCTTCGCCATTGTAAGACCCCTCTTTCTGTATATACTTAATCTTCGCTTTCCTGGTTGACCTTGCTGACCTGTCTCTTGCGGATCGAAATATCGCTGTCCAGATACTCGTCATAGGTTGTAATCTTATCAATCATTCCGCCCGGAACGAATTCGATAATGCGGTTCGCAATCGTCTGAATGAACTGATGATCCATCGAAGTGAACAGCGCAACGCCCGGGAACTTAATCAGCCCGTTATTCAGCGCCGTGATCGACTCCATATCCAGATGGTTTGTCGGTTCATCCATCAGGAGCACATTGGCCCCCATGATCATCATCTTCGAGAGCATGACTCTCACGCGCTCGCCTCCGGAAAGTACATTCACCGGCTTCACTCCCTCTTCCCCCGCAAACAGCATACGTCCGAGGAATCCTCTGACATAGGTGACATCCTTCTCCGGGGAATATGGCATCAGCCAGTCCACAATGGTCTCATCCCCCGAGAATTCCTTCGTGTTATCCTTCGGGAAATAAGCCTGCGTGGTGGTAACGCCCCACTTGTAGCTTCCGGAATCCGGTTCCATCTCACCCGCCAAAATCTTAAAGAGTGTTGTCGCAGCCGCTGTATTCGGGCCTACGAAGGCAATCTTATCCTCTCTTCCGACGATGAAGGAGACATGATCCAGCACCTTCACTCCGTCCACCGTCTTGGTCAGATCCGTAACTGTCAGCACCTCATTGCCAATCTCCCGGTTCGGACGGAAGTCAATATACGGGTACTTCCTGCTGGAGGGCTTAATATCATCCAGCTCAATCTTCTCCAGCGCACGCTTCCTGGAGGTCGCCTGCTTGGACTTCGAAGCATTCGCGGAGAAGCGCTGAATGAACTCCTGCAGCTCCTTGATCTTCTCCTCCTTCTTCTTATTTGCTTCCTTCATCTGGCGGATCATAAGCTGGCTGGACTCGTACCAGAAGTCATAATTACCCGCGTACAGCTGGATCTTGCCATAATCAATATCCGCGATCTGCGTACAGACCTTATTCAGGAAATAGCGGTCATGAGACACCACAATGACCGTATTCTCGAATCCGATCAGGAACTCCTCCAGCCACCGGATCGCCTCCAGATCCAGGTGGTTCGTCGGCTCGTCAAGCAGCAGAATATCCGGATTGCCAAACAATGCCTGCGCAAGGAGCACCTTCACCTTCTCCGTACCGGACAGCTCGCTCATCTGCTTCGTATGAAGCTCCGTCTCAATCCCCAGACCGTTCAGCAGCGCCGCCGCATCCGACTCTGCCTCCCAGCCGTTCATCGCGGCGAAATCCCCTTCCAGCTCGCTCGCCCGGATTCCGTCCTCCTCCGTGAAGTCCTCCTTCGCGTAGATCGCTTCCTTCTCCTGCATAATATCATACAGCTTTCGATTCCCCATGATCACCGTATTCAGCACATCATATGCATCGTACTTGAAATGATCCTGCTGCAGGAAGGAGAGTCTCTGCCCGGGAGTGATAATAATATCCCCCTTCGTCGGCTCAATCTGTCCGGACAGGATCTTAAGGAACGTGGACTTACCTGCTCCGTTCGCCCCGATCAAACCATAGCAGTTGCCCTCTGTGAACTTTATGTTGACATCCTCGAACAATGCTTTCTTACCAATTCTCAAGGTAACATTACTTGCCTGAATCATTCTATCCTCATTTCTGCGCCGCCCTTATTCTAACCGGAACCACACGCGCGGCGCCGCGTAGATTCCCCAAGTCTAAGGCATATCGTGCCTTTCTCTATCACACGACTACTATTATATTGCCAGTTTCCGCAATTTGTCAATCATGTGTTGCCATTCGGGGAAGGAAATTCTGAAATTAGAATGCCGGCAGTCAGCCAACGTTTTTGCCAGCTGATTGCCGGCATTTTATTATACAGTTCTCCCTGTTCTGGAAAAATTTTGAAAGTTATGCGATCACTTCTCATTCCTTCCTTGAAAAGCCGCGGCTCCTATGATATAATTCCAGTTTGAATATTATGTACGGCACAGCCGCATCCCCTTCCGGGGTGCGCGGCAGACTATGAAAGAAACAGAGGACAACAACATGAAAATCGGCTTCGACAATGAGAAATACCTGAAAATGCAGTCCGAACATATCATGGATCGGATTAATGCATTTGACAACAAACTGTATCTGGAATTCGGCGGCAAGCTCTTTGATGATTACCATGCTTCCCGCGTACTTCCCGGCTTTGAGCCCGACAGCAAGCTCCGGCTTTTGATGAAGCTCTCCGGCCAGGCGGAAATTGTAATCGCCATCAGTGCTTCCGATATCGAGAAGAACAAGATCCGCGGAGATCTCGGAATCACATACGATTCCGATGTGCTTCGCCTGATCGACTCCTTCCGAAGCCGCGGGCTGTATGTGGGCAGCGTCGTCATTACCCAGTATTCCGGACAGGAAAGCGCCGACATCTTCAAGTCGCGCCTTGAGAACAGCGGAATCCGCGTATATATCCATTATCTGATCGAAGGGTATCCCACCAATATTCCTCTGATCTTAAGTGAGAACGGATACGGCAAGAACGACTATATCGAAACCTCAAGACCCCTGGTTGTGGTAACGGCACCCGGTCCAGGAAGCGGCAAGATGGCGACCTGCCTCTCCCAGCTCTATCATGAGCACGCACGGGGAATCCATGCGGGTTATGCCAAGTTCGAGACCTTTCCCATCTGGAACCTCCCGCTCAAGCATCCTGTGAACTTAGCGTATGAGGCTGCCACGGCAGACTTGAATGATGTGAATATGATTGATCCGTTCCATCTGGAAGCATACGGCAAGACCACAGTGAATTATAACCGGGATATTGAGATTTTCCCCGTACTCTCCGCCATCTTTGAGCAGCTCTTCCATTCCAATCCCTACCAGTCCCCTACGGATATGGGAGTGAATATGGCCGGGAACTGCATCATTGATGATGAAGTCTGCAAAGAGGCTTCCCGCCAGGAGATCATCCGCCGCTACTATCAGGCTCTTAATGATCTGGCCAAGGGAATCGCCGGAGACGCGCCGGTCTATAAGATTGAACTGCTGATGAAGCAGGCAGGCGTCACCACCGCGGACAGGAAAGTAACCGTCGCGGCCAACGAGCTCGCCGCCCGCAGGAATTCCCCTGCCGCGGCTATGGAACTTACGGACGGCACAATGATTACCGGCAAGACAACCGACTTGCTCGGCGCATCTGCCGCGCTGCTTTTGAATGCGCTCAAGCACCTTGCCGGGATTCCTCACGAGATTCATGTCATTTCGCCGACCGCAATCGAGCCCATCCAGCGGCGTACAACGGCATATCTGGGAAGCCGCAATCCAAGACTCCACACGGATGAGGTCTTAATCGCGCTCTCCATGAGCACCAACATGAATCCTCACGCCCAGACCGCCTTAGAACAGCTTCCGCACCTTGCGGGCTGTCAGGTCCATACCTC
The DNA here is from genome assembly GCA_944380155.1 of uncultured Lachnospiraceae bacterium. Lineage (GTDB taxonomy): Bacteria > Bacillota > Clostridia > Lachnospirales > Lachnospiraceae > Caccomorpha. The sequence continues at coordinate 4,081 of CALWGS010000068.1, read as the reverse complement.
GGTCATGCTCTCGGAGATTGATGTAAAGACCTTCAAGAAGCTTAAGGTGAATCTTACTTCGGAAGCGAAGTATGAATATGACAGGCTGTATCACTGATTTCTGTGTTACACCCTCGGAACGCTGCCACCACAGACAAGGAGCGGAACCAACTCAAAATCGGTTCCGCTCCTTATCTATACCGTTTATCTTGTTTTACTTTCTATGTCCCTTATACCTCAAACAACAGATCCGCATAAGTCGGAACCGGCCATACTTCTTTGTCTACCAGCATTTCCAGCTCATCGATCGGCGCGCGCAGCCTTGCCATGGTCGGGAATACCACATCCTTGAAATACTCTGCCGCTTCCCTGCCCTCTTCCTTTCCGGCTGCCTCAACTACGCAGGCCTGAAGATCCTTAAGGGCTGCCTTCGCTTCTGCAAGAAGGCTTGAGGTCTTAACCAGAAGCTCTGTCTGTACGCTCACGTCAGCCTCCGGAACCGCAGACTTCACGGAATTGATCGAATCGGCCAAACCTTTTGTGAAACGAATCACAGCCGGGATGTACTTGCGGGACGCCATCTCGATCATGGTTTTTGCCTCAATGTTAAGCGCCTTGGAGTACAGCTCGTAATGGATCTCCGCACGGGCACGGAGCTCAACCTCGTTCAGAACGTGCTGGCGCTCGAAGAGGCTGATTGTCTTCTCCGATACCAGGGACGGAATCGCGTCTACCATCGTCTTCAGGTTCGGAAGCCCTCTCCTTGCCGCCTCTTCAACCCATGCGCCGGAGTAGCCGTTGCCGTTGAAGACGATTCTCTGATGCTCGGTTATGGTCTTCTTAATCAGATCATGCACCGCCAGATCGAAGTTCTCCGCCTTCTCCAGCTCATCCGCCATACCCTGAAGCACATCCGCGATAATCGTATTCAGCGCCGTATTCACACCCGCTATGGACATGGAGGACGCCACCATACGGAACTCAAACTTATTGCCCGTAAATGCGAACGGCGAAGTACGGTTCCTGTCCGTTGCATCTCTTCTCAGCTCGGGAAGCGTATGCACGCCCGTATTCAGCTTGCCGCCCTGCTTGCTTCTGGTAGCCTCGCCCGTCTCAATGAGCTGGGAGAGCACATCCTCAAGCTGCTCGCCCACGAAGATCGAAATGATTGCGGGCGGCGCCTCGTTCGCTCCCAGTCTGTGATCATTGCCCGGAACGGAGGCGGACATTCTAAGAAGCTCGGCATTCTCATCTACACCCTTTAAGATTGCGGCCAGGAACAGAAGGAACTGGATATTCTCGTGCGGGGTCTTGCCCGGATCCAGCAGGTTCTTGCCCGTATTCGTTACGATGGACCAGTTATTGTGCTTACCGGAACCATTCACGCCCGCGAACGGCTTCTCATGAAGCAGGCAGGTCAGTCCGTGACGTGCCGCAACCTTCTTCATGCACTCCATGACCATCTGGTTGTGATCGGAAGCAATATTGGCCGTTGCGTAAATCGGAGCCAGCTCGTGCTGCGCGGGCGCAACCTCGTTGTGCTGGGTCTTGGCAAGGATTCCAAGCTTCCACAGCTCCTGGTTCAGCTCCTTCATGTAAGAAGCAATTCTCTCCTTGATGCTTCCGAAGTAATGATCGTCCATCTCCTGACCCTTTGGAGGCATTGCGCCGAACAGCGTGCGGCCCGTAAAGATCAGATCCTCTCTCTGAAGGTACTTCGCCTTGTCAATCAGGAAATACTCCTGCTCCGGGCCGACCGAGCAGGTCACCTGTGTCACATCCTTATCCCCGAACAGCCTGACAATACGCACCGCCTGCTCACTTAACGCTTCCATGGAACGAAGCAGAGGGGTCTTCTTATCCAGAGCCTCACCCGTATAGGAACAGAAAGCAGTCGGGATACAGAGCGTAACGCCCGCGGCATCCTCTCTTAAGAATGCGGGAGACGTACAATCCCATGCCGTATATCCTCTTGCCTCGAAGGTCGCGCGAATACCGCCCGACGGGAATGAGGACGCATCCGGCTCGCCCTTAATCAGCTCCTTGCCGGAGAATTCCATCAACACCTTGCCGCCCGCCGCCGGAGTAATGAACGAGTCATGCTTCTCCGCGGTCACGCCTGTTAAGGGCTGGAACCAGTGAGTATAATGGGTCGCGCCCCTCTCGATTGCCCTGTCCTTCATCGCGTTGGCAACTACCTCTGCCACCTGGGGATCCAGATCCTCGCCGTTCTCAATGGTCTTCTTCAGCGCCGCGAAGGTCTTCTTCGGAAGACGCTCTGCCATCACGCTCTCATTGAACACGTCGATTCCAAAGATATCCGTCAATTTTTCTGCCATTTTCCTGTCTCCTTCCAACTAATTCGCTCTGTTCGGAGCGCTCTGTTCAGAGCTTCGCCCCACTATGTAACAATCGCGTAGTATAAAAAAGGTGTTCTCAAGTACTGAGAACACCTTCGTTCCGAACGAATATCATTTCGTCTAGAAGTAAAATACCACATTTCCCCGAAAATGAAAAGCCCTTTTTTCATAAAATTCAGATTTCATCTCTTTTACAAAAGATAATCCGATTTTTAGGGGGTAATTTGTGCATTATTCCTGTACTTCGGGTTCTTCCTTCGCAATCTCCTTCTTCTCAGCGGATTTTCTGGTACGCTTCCTGGGTTCAGGCTTTTTCTCCACAGCATCCTCTGCCGACGTCTCTTCCTGTGCGAAATCCGCCTTTCCGTTCGTCTTTCTGGTACGCTTCCTCGCGGGCTTCGCTTCCTTCTTCCCATCTTCCCCGGCGTTCTCGGAATCTTCCTTCGCGGAAGCCTTCCTGCTCTGAGACTTCTTCGACGAAGTCTTCCTGGCCTTGGCAGGCTTCGTCTCACCCGGGGTACAGGAGAAGACAAGCACGGAAAGTGCCGGAACCGTAATCTTAATCGAATTCTCCCTGCCCGCGGACTCCTCCTCCTTCGAGGTCTTTACTCTGGGGTTGCCGCTGCCGTCGCCGCCGAATTCCGCCCTGTCGCTGTTGAAGATCTCCTTATACTTGCCTGCGAACGGTACTCCAACCACATAATTCTCATAAACCACCGGCGTGAAATTGCAGACCACCAGGTAGGTCTCCTCCGGTGTGCCGCCCTTGCGCAGGAAGACAAGGATGCTCCGCTCCGTATCCGCGCCGTTGATCCATTCGAAGCCGCTTTCCTCGAAGTCCTCCTCATAGAAGGCCGGATGGCTGCGGTAGAAAGCATTCAACGCCTGCACATAATGCTGCATCTGCCTGTGGCTGTCGTACTCCAGCAGATCCCATCCGAGCTGCCTGTTCTCGTTCCACTCGTCAAACTGCGCGAAATCCTGTCCCATGAACAGCAGCTTCTTGCCCGGATGAACCATCATAAAACCGTATGCCGCGCGCAGATTGGCGAACTTCTGCTGATACTCGCCGGGCATCTTATTAATCATTGAGCCCTTACCGTGCACCACTTCGTCATGTGACAGGACAAGAACATAATTCTCGCTGTACATATAGGCGAAGCTGAACGTCAGCTGGTTCTGAATACTGCCGCGGAAGTAAGGATCCGTCTTCATATACGAGATAAAGTCATTCATCCACCCCATATTCCACTTATAATCAAACCCCAGACCGCCGTCCGCAGGATCTCCCGTTACCTTTGGCCAGGCAGTGGACTCCTCAGCGATAATAATCGCTCCGTCCTTCCTCTTCTTCACGGCGGTGTTCAGCCTGCGCAGGAACTCAATCGCCTCCAGATTCTCATTCCCGCCGAACTTATTCGCAATCCATTCCCCGTAATTCTTGCCGTAATCCAGATACAGCATGGATGCGACCGCGTCCATGCGGATGCCGTCCGCATGGTACTTCTCAAGCCAGAACAGGACATTCGATATCAGGAAATTCGATACCTCCGGCCTGCCGTAATTATAGATTAACGTGCCCCAGTGCGGATGAGCGCCCTGTCTGGGATCCTTGTGCTCATACAGGCAGGTCCCGTCGAAATTCGCCAGGCCGAACGCATCCCTCGGGAAATGCGCGGGAACCCAGTCCAGGATCACGCCGATCCCGTTCTGGTGCATATAGTCCATAAAATACATAAAGT
>CALWGS010000067.1 GCA_944380155.1 uncultured Lachnospiraceae bacterium | reverse complement strand
GAACGGGACACCGTATCATACATTACATTCAGGCTGGAATTGCCGTAGATAATAATATTGTCCGCGGGCACCTCAATCATGGCTCCAAGCAGTTCCTTCGCCTCATGGATTCCGTCAATAATCCCGTAATTGCGGCAGTCCACGCCCTCTTCGCTCTTCAGATTCGAGCTGCTGTTCAGAATGTCCATCATTTCCATGGAAATATCAAGCTGAGCCGCGCTCGGCTTCCCCCTGGACATATCAAGCTTCAGGCCAAGTGCCTTCGCCTTCTCATACTCAGACTCAAGCTCAGACCTGAGTGACAGTAATTCATCTCTGGTTAAATCTTTATAAGCAGACATAGCAACCTCCTATATTCTCATGATACTTCACTTCATTAAAGCGTCAATTTTTTTGAAACCTATTGTATGCCACATTGATGCATTTTGCAAGTACCATTTTCATTTTCCGTGTCATTTTTCAAAGACGCTTTGAAAAGGCAGCACAAAAGAAGTAAGCCGGTACACTAAGTCAAAGAACAGATTTCGGCCCCGATATAATCTGTCAGAGCCTTTGCGCTCAGCTTGAGCTGGCAGCCCCTCACGCCCGCGCTGATTGTGATTTCTTCGTGGTCCCGGATGCTTTCGTCGATATACACCGGATACCGTTTCTTCATGCCGATCGGCGAGCAGCCGCCCCGGATATAGCCGGTTAAAGCTAACAAATCCTTCACATGCACCATCTCAATTTTCTTATCTCCCACAGCCGCGGCTGCCTTCTTCAGGTTAATCTCCTTTGCTGCCGGAATACAAAAGACCAGCACCCCGCTCTTATCTCCTCTTGCCACCAGAGTTTTATACACCTGTTCAACCGGAATACCAATCTGTTCCGCAACATGAACGCCCGCCAGGTTGTTCTCATCCACCTCATATTCCAGTGCTTCATACGGAATCTTCGCTTTCTCAAGCAGCCTCATTACATTGGTCTTATTCATCCTTCTTCGTTCACCTCCATCCCCGCCACCTGTTCATATAGGGGCTTTCGCACCTTCTTCCTGGTAATCTCAACGAGATTCAGCGCTGTCATATCCACATACTTTGTCTGGATCGGATCCTCACGGAACAAGGTCTCCAGCAGCTCCTTTAACTCCGCGCGCATGCTTTTATCCGTCATATCAATGAAATCAACCAGAATAATACCGGACAGATTCCGAAGCCGGATCTGTCTTGCAATCTCTCTGGCAGCCTCCAGATTTACCTTCCGGAAGGTCTCCTGGACCTTCTTCTTCCCTTCGATCGCCTTTCCCGTATTCACATCAATTACGGTCAATGCCTCTGTGGGCTGGATCACGATATTCCCTCCGCATTTCAGCCATACCTTCTGGCGCAGTGCCTCGGAGAGCTTATGAGAGATGCCATACAGGCTCTCAAGGGAGGGAATGGTATCCTTATGCAGCCGTAATTTTCCAAGATCCTCCGGCTGATATTCCTTCAGATACGAGACAATCTGGCGGTAAAGCTCCTCATCATCCGTAAGAATCTCGTCCACCTCGGATTCATAGCTGTCCCGCAGGGCACATAGATAAGGCGGAAGCGCGGCCTCTATGCAGGAGAAGCAGGTTCTCATCCTGCCGTTCCTGCTAACTCTTTCATATCGGGCGCGCAGGGCAAGAAGCTCCTTCCGAAGTGCCTCTTCCGCCGCTGTATGCGCGTTCGTCCGCACAATATATCCGAATCCGTCTCCGGTGTATTCATCCGCGATTTCTAACAGACGATGCCGTTCCCCGGGATCAGAAATCTTTGAAGATACCCCGTTCGCAGCCAGCCCGTGAACCAGAATCGCATACCGCCCGGTGAAATTGAGCTGTCCGGTCAGAACCGGGGCCTTGGTCTTGACCGCATCCTTTGCCACCTGCACCAGGAGCTCATCCCCAACCCGCAGCGTGTGCTCTCCCCCATTGGCAAGAATCGGAGATTCATTCTCCCCGATTGCATAATACCCGATTCTCCCGCCCGCAATCTCAATGAAAGCCGCGTTAATATTCTTTACAAGATTCTTTACCTTACCCACGTAGATATTCCCGAGAATCCCGTCATTTGCGGCAGGATCCGCCTGGATCTGGATCAGCGTCTGATCCTTCATCCAGGCGGACAGGATTTGATCCTTTCGCCTTGTAATAATGAAACGATTCATTCCGGCCACCTATGGGATCAAAGGCTCAAAGGCCTGACTGGCATTGTGCCTGTATAGCTCAAGACGGTGAACCTGCCATGCAAACGGATGCCAGGAAAGATTTGCGAATTCGCAGAACGCCTCTATGACCAGCTCAGGCTTCAGATTTTGCGTGCTTCCCGCAGCGGTACGAAGGAACACCGTCAAACCATTCTCATAACGCTCCCGGACACTGTCCGGATTCTCCTGCCAGGAAAATCCGGATTCATAAATCATGGGCCTGATATCCGTCTGTTTCGTTCCTTTCTTGGATTTTTTCAGAATCTCAATTCTGTCAGACTCCATAAACCTGCAAAATTGACTGCGCCATTCCTCACGCGCAAGCCCCGTCTGGTATCCGTCCTTTAACGAAACGATATAATCTGCAGCCGAGACAATGGACATGGCATTCTCCTTTCGCGTATTCGGTGGTGTCTCCGGAAGGATCTGACAGGCGTTCACGCAGAATCCCTCCGGCATCACTGCATTCAGACGTGCGAGGACTTCTTCCGGGGAAGGAATGTCAGAGAGCTCCACATCCAGATACTCCGCGTCAGAAGTCAGGCCGACACCCAAGGGCGCGGCGAAGGACATCACCTGATGGGGCGAGAAGCCCTGAGAATATACCACATTCAGCTCCGCCCTGCGGATTGCCTTCTGAAAGAACCTCATCACATCCAGATGCCCGATAAACTTCATGATCCCATATTTTCTAAAGCGGATTCGGATCGTCATACGGAATCCCCCTTTCTCTCTTCATAGCAGACCCCGCCATGGAACACCATAGCGCCGCATCCGGAGCAGGCCTTCTTACAGTTCGGAGTCACTTTCCCTTCTTGAGCGCGGCGATATTCCCTGATCAGAAACTCCTTCGTAACTCCCGCGTCAATGAAATCCCAGGGCAGCGTCTCATCAAGCGCCCTCTCTCTGTGAATATAAAAATCGATATCCACATCGTTCTCCTGAAAGGCCTCCATCCACCGGTCATAATGGAAATACTCCGACCACGAGTCATAGAGACAGCCCTTTTTGTTGGTATTATAGATGACCCCGGAAAGTCTTCGATCCCCGCGCGCAAGCACTCCTTCCAGAATGGAAACCTCGGCGTCATGCCAGTTATAGCGAATACTCTTGTAATTTAACTGCTCCATCAGCTTCCGACGCAGTACATCCTTCTTCTGAAGGAATTCTTCTGCAGTACACATTCTGACCCATTGAAACGGCGTGAACGGCTTTGGAACAAAGAAGGAGGTACTTGCCGTAATACTGACCCTACCATTTCTTTTGTCTTTGGGGATTACATAGTATTCTCTTGCGATCTGATCCGCCAGCACGGCAATTCCCTCAATATCCTCCTCCGTCTCCGTCGGAAGTCCCAGCATAAAATACAGCTTGACCTTATTCCAGCCGCCCGCGAAGGCATCCGCGGCACCCTTCAGAATCGATTCCTCGCTCAGTCCCTTATTAATCACATCACGCAGACGCTGAGAACCCGCCTCGGGAGCAAAGGTCAGACTGGACTTTCTAATATCCTGTACCTTGCTCATCACATCGAGGGCGAACGCATCAATCCGCAGGGAGGGAAGCGAGAGATTCACACCCTTCTTCCCTAATTCCTCGATCAGATAATAGACCAGATCCGGCAGCGCGGAATAATCGCTGGAGCTTAAGGAGCCTAAGGAAATCTCCTCCTGTCCGGTGGATGCGAGCATGGAGGAGGCCATCCCTTTAAGATATTCCACATCCCGCTCCCTGACCGGGCGATAGATCATTCCGGCCTGGCAGAAGCGGCAGCCGCGGATACAGCCCCTTTGAATCTCCAGCACGACCCGGTCCTGAACCGCCTTGATATACGGCACAATCGGACGCTCCGGGTAATAGGTATGAGACAGATCCATCTGTACCTGCTTGCGGATCATGGGCGATGCATTCGGGTGATTCGGAACAAAAGAACGAATCGTGTGATCCGGATTATAATCCACATCATACAATGCCGGAACATAAATTCCCTCTATCCGCGCGATCCGCTCCAGATAGTCTCTTCTGGATCCGTGAACCCTCCGATTCTCCTTATATTCCTCAAGAACTCTGTCATACACGGTCTCCCCTTCTCCGATATAAAAACAATCAAAAAAATCGGCAATGGGCTCCGGATTATAGGCACAGGGCCCGCCGCCGATTACAATCGGATCCTCCTCGGTCCGGTCCCTGGCATAGATTGGAATTCCCGACAGATCCAGAATCTGCAGTACATTGGTATAGCACATCTCATACTGGAGAGTAATTCCCAGAAAATCAAACTCCTTCACAGGATCCTGGGATTCCAGGGCGAATAACGAAATGTTTTTTTCACGAAGGATCCGATCCAGATCAACCCATGGCGAATAAACTCGTTCACAATACGTATCATTTCTTTTGTTAAACATATCGTATAGTATCTGAATTCCGAGATGGGAATGGCCTACCTCATAGACATCGGGGAAACACATACAGAACCGAATCTCAACTTCAGAGGGATCTTTTTTGACCTCATTCACTTCACCCCCGATATATCTTGCGGGTTTTTCGATTGTTAATAATATTTCATCACTTAAAGCCAGTTTTTTCATCTTCTACTGCTTCCGCTCCTTATAACCGATAAAAGAGGCTTCAGACCGTTGTATAAGCCTGAAACCTCTTCTGATTTACATGCTTCCATCACCTGGCGCGGATACCGCCGGCTTTCTGTTATCAGACAGGGTATGCCCCGTCCTTGCCCGCCGTTACGTCAACGCCCTCCTGCTGGCTCTGCCTGTACTTGAAGAATTCCACCGCCACCTGAGGGAACAGGGCATAGGACAACACATCCTCATCCTGCTGCTTCCACTGTGACATCTCTTTCTCGATCTTCTCAAGCTCCGGTTCCAGCAAATCAGCGGGACGGCAGGTAATCGGCTTCGTATCGCCGATGCACTTCTTCTGCACTTCTTTGTTGAAGGGCTTAACCGTCTGGCCGTACTTACCGGCAAGGATGTCCTTGGATTCCTTCGTTACCATCTTGTATCGCTCACCCATGATAACGTTCAATACAGACTGTGTACCGACGATCTGGCTGGACGGCGTAACTAACGGCGGCTCTCCGAAGTCCTTGCGGACCCTCGGTACCTCCGCGAGTACCTCATAATACTTATCCTCCGCCTTCTGCTCCTTTAACTGAGATACCAGGTTGGAGAGCATACCGCCGGGTACCTGATAGAGCAGGGTCTTAATATCCACGCCCAGAACCTTTGGATTCAGACGGCCGTTGGCGAGGTACTTGTCCCTGAGCGGACGGAAATAATCCGCGATCTCGGCCAGCTTCTGCTGGTCATAACCGGTGTCGTAAGGAGTGCCGCGGAAGGTCTCAACCATAACCTCGGTTGCCGGCTGGCTGGTTCCAAGCGCGAACGGTGACATCGCAGTATCAATAATATCACATCCGGCTTCCACTGCCTTCATATAGGTCATGGCAGCAACGCCGCTGGTATAGTGCGTATGGAGATCAAGCGGAATCTTAACCGCTCCCTTAATGGCGCTGACCAGCTGGGTCGCCGCTTAAGGGGTAAGCAGTCCCGCCATATCCTTCAAGCAGATGGAATCCGCTCCCATGTCCTCGATCTTCTTGGCAATATCAACGTAGTATTCGGTTGTATAGGCATCTCCCAGGGTATAGCAGACCGCGACCTGGGCATGTCCTCTGCCGGAGGCCTTCTTCTCCTTGTTCGTAGCATTCACCGCGCACTGAAGATTCCTCATATCATTCAAAGCGTCAAAAATACGGATAATATCCATTCCGTTCGCAATGGATTTCTGTACGAAATACTCCACCACGTCATCCGCATAGTGACGGTATCCAAGGATGTTCTGTCCGCGGAAGAGCATCTGAAGCTTCGTATTCTTGAAGCCTTCTCTCAGCTTGCGAAGCCTCATCCAGGGATCCTCCTTCAGGAAGCGCAGGCATGCGTCAAAGGTCGCGCCGCCCCAGCACTCCACTGCGTGATAACCGATCTGATCCATCTTCTCTACGATCGGAAGCATCTCTTCCGTTGTCATTCTTGTCGCGATCAAAGACTGATGCGCATCACGCAGAACCGTCTCTACAATCTTAACCGGTTTCTTCTGAATCTGTTCAGCCATTCTGTTCCCTCCTATCGAATCTTCCGGCAGCCATATGGTCTGCCGGCTCACGGTTCCTCTTATCAATATCCCGTTCTATCCCGGCACTTATTTCAATGTAGCCAGTACCTGGCCCGGATCTACGCTTGTTCCGACCGCAACGTCAACGGTGGCAACGGTTCCGTCCTGAGGAGCTACAATCTCATTCTCCATCTTCATTGCCTCAAGAATCATAAGGACATCTCCCTTCTTAACAGCCGCCCCCGCACTGGTCTTAACACCGAGGATCTTGCCGGGCATCGGAGCCGTCACCTTCACATCCCCCTGGGCGCCGGACGCTGCCTTTGGAGCGGGCGCCGCCTTCGGAGCGGATGCTGCCTTCGGAGCGGACGCTGCCTTCGGAGCGGGAGCAGATGCCTTGGCAGCCGGAGCGGGCGCTGCAGATGCCTGTGTCTGGGTGCCTTCCTCTACGGATACTTCATATACATTGCCGTTGACAGTAATTGTATAATTCTTCATGATGAAATCCTCCTAATTGATATATCGCGGCAGACGTTACGCGTTCTGCCACCTTGACTTATTCACTCTTCTGATGGAGCGGACAATCAGTCCGTCCGCGGGGATCGGGGTACCCTCAGCTTCTTCGTACGCACATATGGCCGCCGTAATAACAGCCACAAGCTCCAGGTCGTCCGAGAGATCCTCTTCCTCCTGTACGGGAGTTTCAAGCGCCTCTACAATTCCGGTTTCTGAATCGGGCTCTGCCGGGGCAGAGGCCGTCTGCCCGCCGGTACGATTCGAGCGCAGCCTGCCGATCAATATAGCGGCAAGAATAATCACCGCGCCTGTAATAACAACCGGAAGTCCGGAATTCGGAATCGATCCGGACTCCGTACCTGCGGCCAATAAGATCAATTCATTTATTCCCATAGCACTACCTCATTATACCGTACCGTGCTTCTTGGCAGGCCGGCTCTCTCTCTTTGTGAACAGCATATCAAAAGCATAGATCAGGTGCTTTCTCGCGCTCTCGCCGGCAATGATGGCGTCAATATAACCGCGCTTGGCGGCGGATTCCGCATTCACCTGAAGCTTCCTGTATTCCTCGGCCTTCTCATTCAGAACGGATGCGTCCGTGCTCTCACCGGCATACATAATCTGTGCGGCAAGCTTCGCATCCATCATGCCGACCTCAGCTCCCTCAAGAGCGAATACCATATCCGCTCCGATATGTTTGGAATTCATGGTGATATAGGCACTTCCATATGCCTTCTCGAGAATCAGGTTCACCTTCGGAACCGTTGCCTGGGCAAACGCAGCGGTCAGCCTTGCAGCCGCGTTCGCGATTCCCTTCTCTTCCGATACTGTGGCCTTATAGCCGGTTACATTTGTCAGAGTCAGAACCGGAATTCCGAATGCATCGCAGAACCTTACAAAGCGCTCCGCCTTATAGCATCCCGCACATGTCAAGACCGTGCCGAAGGTCTCGGATACCCTGCCGTCCTCCGAAAGCAGTTCCTTGCGGTTCGCGACCGCGCCGACTGTCATTCCGTTCAGCCGGATTAAACCTGTCACCATCTCCTTCGCAAGACCGGACTTCGCCTCGAAGAAGAATCCCTGATCGGACAGATCCGTAAGCGCCTGTACCGGATCCGCAATCTCGGATACAAACGACCCTGTCAAACGATTCAGATCGTCATCGCACTCCTCATAAGAATCGTTATCCTCATTATTGGACGGCAGAACGGACATCAGCTCGCGTACCTTCCCAAGAACGGAATCCTCATCCTCGCCCACATAATCAACGTTCCCTGCCTCATAATGGAACTTCGCGGCTCCGGTATCACATTTGTCGGTATAATTGCCTTCCAGGGCATTCGGGGAATTCACGAAGAGCTTTGCAGATGTTTCTTCCATGAAAACAAAATCGCTCAGTGACGCGGATACGGCAAGACCGCCGCCGCAATGTCCGAAAATCACAGTAATTTGAGGAATCACACCGGAGGCATCGGTCTGCTGCCTGTAAATTTCTCCGAATCCAGCCAGCGCATCCGTTGCTTCCTGAAGACGCAGACCTGCACAATCCACCAGACCAATTACGGGCGCTCCCACTTTCAGTGCCAATTCATACAGACGCACGATCTTCTTTGCGTGCATCTCTCCGACGGAACCGCTCATGGCAGAAGCGTCCTGACTGTACACATAGACCAGACGCCCGTCAATCAGACCATAGCCGGTGATGACGCCGTCAGCAGGAACTTCTTTCTGCGTCAGATTAAAGTCTGTGCTTCTCTTGGTAATCAAAGCACCGACTTCAACGAAACTATTGTCGTCCAGCAAAGCAGCAATCCTTTGCTTCGCCGACATTTGTGCTGTACTACTCATTTTCTGCCCTCCATTATTTCTCTATTTTATAATAGTTAAACCTATTATCTGTCGCTTTTCATTATAGTACGTCTGGACCTAATTTGCAACACCTTTCAACTTAAAACGGGATTAGAATCAAGAGGCTCTCACATATCGTCTTCATACAGATGAAAGACTTTCCGGATATTCTCCATCCGAAAGCCATTCCTGTACAAAGAGGCACACAGCTTGACGCGTTCCTCCCTGGTCAGATCGTGCACATGAGCGGCCTTCCTTCTGACAGCCAGACGGATTGCTTCCAGTTCTGCTGATTCTTCGGATTCTTCCTGCTGCATCATCGCCTCTGCAATTACCTCCTCCGAGACTCCCTTCTGCTTCAGAAGTGCCTGAATCTGCCGGGCACTCTTCGTATGGCTCTTGGTCCGGATAAATGCCTCCGAGTATCGCAGATCATCCAGATAATGAAAGCTCCTGACATAATCAAGTGTCCGCCGGATTACCTCTCTTGGATATTCCTCTGATACCAGCCTGCAGGTGAGCTCATATTCCGTTCTTTCCATATACTTTAGCAGGGCAAGCGCCTTCTGTCTGGCCCTGCGCAGAACCGTATTCTCAATCATTTCCTCATACAGCGCCGGTGATATCACTTCCCCGGCCTTCAGACGATAGCGCTCCACTTCCGCCTGATACAAGATGATGTTTTCCGCGCCTTCCATGTGAATTCGAAACTTATGCTTCCCAATCTCCTCTACTTCCGTAACTGTCATATGCTTCTCCCTCAATATAGAAAACAAGGGGCCGCCGGTGAATCCGTGATATGTTGTGAATATCCTGCATACGGATGCACAATATATGACAGATGATCTTCATGAACCGACAGTCCCTTTTATGATGATACTGCTCTTATTCCGGATATCCGTCCGCAAATTCACCGGACTCCATATCCGCATCCTCCGCCCGGAATTCTTCCGCGTCTTCTTCCAGGGGATCCCCTGCGGGAAGTGCGGTCTCCATATTCCCGCTCAGGTTATACTTATCTCGTACCTTCTGCTCAATCTCGGCCAGAAGCTCCGGCCTTTCCTTCAGATATTGCTTCGCGTTCTCACGGCCCTGTCCGATCTTAGCGTCATTATAGGCATACCATGCACCACTTTTAATAACAATGCCTTCTGCGGCTGCAAGATCCAGAACATCTCCCTCCCGTGAGATTCCCTTGCCGAACATAATATCAAATTCCGCTTCTTTGAAGGGAGGCGCAACCTTATTCTTCACAACCTTAATTCTGGTACGGTTCCCGACAACCTCCCCGCCCATCTTCAGGGATTCGATTCTCCTGACATCAAGACGAATGGAGGAATAGAACTTCAGCGCACGTCCGCCGGTTGTAGTCTCCGGATTCCCAAACATTACCCCTACCTTCTCGCGGAGCTGATTAATAAAGATAACCACACAGTTCGACTTGCTGATTGCCGCCGTCAGCTTGCGCAGCGCCTGTGACATCAGCCTTGCCTGCAGACCGACATGGGAATCTCCCATATCGCCTTCGATCTCTGCCTTCGGGACAAGAGCCGCAACGGAATCGACAATGATAATATCCACTGCTCCGGAACGGACCATTGTCTCTGTAATCTCAAGAGCCTGTTCCCCGTTATCCGGCTGGGAAATATATAGATTATCAATATCCACTCCGATGTTCCTGGCATATACCGGATCCAGCGCATGCTCCGCATCAATAAATCCCGCAATGCCGCCTCTTTTCTGTGCCTCTGCTACCATATGAAGGGCTACGGTCGTCTTGCCGCTTGATTCCGGACCATATATCTCGATAATTCTTCCCTTCGGCACGCCTCCGATTCCAAGAGCCAGATCCAGACTGAGTGAGCCGGTTGGAACGGTCTCGATATTCATATTCGAATTCGTATCTCCGAGCTTCATAACCGAACCCTTCCCATACTGCTTCTCAATCTGAGCAAGTGCGGATTCCAAAGCCCTCATCTTATCCTCTTTCCCGCCTTTTGCATCCTTTATATCCCTGGTCTCTTTCGATTCTTTTGATTCCCTGGCCATATCTTCTCTCCTTCTACTGCGAACTTATGTTCTTGTTTCTTATGATAATTCATTACGGCAGATTTGTCAATAGCCTTCTTTGACTTCGGTGTCCGTGAAACACCGCCCCATAAAACCCCGGCCGGCCGTAAAAGAACACAGGAAATTAAACTTATTATACCAGTATGAAAGCGGAAAGTAAACCTTTGAGTTAGAGATTCCAATGCCTTGTTTCAGCACTTTTTCCTGCGAAAGCTATTCCCCATTTTCTGGACTCATTTTGACCGGAAGCCTTGCCTGAAGCTTACGCTTTGCCATAAGGAGAATCTGTTCCCTGTAATTTTCATTCACCGACAATTTGGAAATATTCTGATAAGCCTCCAGAAAAATATCCTGCATCACATCCTCGGCCAGTTCCGGATCGTTGCACACATGTTTTATCATCGACTCAACCGAATGACTCAGTTCCAATAGAATTTGATTGAAGAACTCCTCATCCTTCCTGTTCAACCATGATCAACCCCTGCCTTTATTTTCCAAATATTGTATATGGAACCATTATATTACATTTTAATTTCATTGTATATATTTAGACATACGGGTTTCGTATTATGTTCTTTTTGAACGATCTGTTTCTTATTTTGTATTTCCCGACATGGAAAAGCTGCCCGAAATCCACGCGTTATCATGAATCCCGGGCAGTGTCTGTTATCCTGGCTCTTCTTCACATTTTAAAAGTCTGTCTTCGTATTCCTCTATCTTCTGGATCAGTCTCTCGAAAGCCATATCCAATTCTATTCAAAGATCATTCCACCCCATTCAACTACGGCATACTCCCCGCTTCTTTCGAGCACAATCTCATCCGGCCTGGCAACATCCTGCCCTGAGTCTTCACAAAACACAAACCAGATTCGCTCGATGCTGTCGGGCTCCGGCTCGATCCGGATCGGCATGGCACAATTTACCGTCTGCGTATCCTGCGGATACATGATATAATCTGTATCCGGCTCGAGCATTTCATCCCAGAATTCAATAAAATCCAAAATCTCTGAATCCATGAATCCCATCTGTGTTAAAATCCGCTCAAGGCATTTCTCCCGCTGCTCTGCCGGTACCCGATAACCGTTATCGGTCTGAAACAATCCCCTTGATGTGACGGATTCATAGAAGAGATAAGAATACTCACTTCCATCTTCTCCAAGCAGCGTTCCGTCTTCCGTAATCCATACATTCCATTCCGAAGCATAGTACGGAATCGTCCTGGTGAGCAGCTGAGGATACCGGAATCCGATGAGAGCACGCCTCTTTTCACTGCTGTACAGATAGATATTGGGTTTGTAGCAGTTTACTCCGTCCGGTGTTTTCATCCACGGGAACAGCATCTCGAAGAAATCATCCAAAGTATCCAATATAGCGCTGTCTGTATTATTAGCCCATTCTGCAAAGGCTTCGCTGTGCAAAACCGTGGCGGTTACGCCGACAGCGAGCTGCAGGGCCAATCCCGGAGGAGAAAGAGCCGTGGTCAGGGCTGCGGCAATGGACACGGTTGCGAGAATTGCGTCAGTCGCAAGAGCGGTCGTTTCAAGTACACGCATGGATGTCCTCTCATTATTTGGATTCTGAATGGCTACAATATCATTGTAGACATTATATCCGTTCATGACAACGCCGGTCCATTTCAGCGCATTTGCCCCTGCGCGATACTTGGATGCCTGTTCCGAGATCATATCTGAGCGGTTCAGGCAATTATTTCCCTTCCTGATCAGACGCTCGGCTTTCTTTGGCGACGATGCGGAGGCCTGGGCAATCTTGCGCGTTCCCTTATCCGCCAGCCGTTTGCTTTCTTCCAGCAGATTATCTGCTTCCGCTTTGACGGTGTCTTCTACAATGGAGATTAATTCTCCCAGTCCTGCCTGAGAGACATTCTCCGTAACATCCTCCACGATGTTGTTATCATTTTGTCCATCTTCCGCAATCATCTGTTCCGGAGGAGAGGGGGAGGAGAGATTTGAGGACATTAAGGCGTCCAGCGCCAAGGTCTGACTTTCCGTCTGAGCCGCCGATACATGAGCAACGCTTTCCGGATCCAGCCGGGGGATGATTTGACACAGGAGTGTAACAGCAAGAAGCAGAAGCGCTATTCGTTTTTCACGTTTCTTCTTTTTGTTCATCTGCTTCCCTCCCCATTCATTTCCGTAACATACCATATGATATCGGATTGAACTTCTTCATCTGCCCCAAGTTCCAGTGCCCGGTTAAAGTAGCTCATACTATTTTCATAGTCATTTTGGTAAAAATCGACAGCTCCGAGGTAGTATACGGTTTGATAATCTGCCTCATCCTGCGTATGGGCGCGCAACAGATAGTATTCAGCGGCGGTATACTGTCCCTGTTCAAACAGAGCAATTCCGGCATATTTTTGCATATGGGTCCACTCCGGCCACTCCTGAGCTGCTTCAAGATAGATTGCATAAATATCCTGTACGGATTGTTGCGAGGGATCCGCTATATAGATCTGTTCCATAACCGCGTAATACAGAAGGGAGCTCTTATCCTGAACGGAATGGGTATGAACGTAAGCTTCTTCATAATTTCCTTTTTCCAGACTTTCAATGGCAAACAGCAGACGGATGTTGTCATCCGGTCCATAAATTTCCTCCAGCTCGGTTAAGGTCTCCGCCGCCTGGTCATAATCTCCCTCTTCCAGGAAGGCTCTTGTATCTTCCAGCATCGCTTCATATGCCCTGACGCCCTCCGGTCTGACGGGTTCCCCGGCATTCCACAAGAAGAACATTCCTGCCGCAATACAAAGACATGAGGCAAGATACCGCAGCTTTCGGGTCATCCTTGTTTCGATTAACAAAAGCAATCCTCCGGCCAGACACAGGATCAAAGCTGCCAGGCTCATCCAGAGGGAGGCCTGCAGAAAGATAAGATTCAAAAGCACAATTATAATTGTAAGGAGTGCAATCGCGAATATCATATCAGTTTCCTCCCTCCAGTCTGTTTGAAAGAGCATTCATCAGCGTTTGGCAGTGAATTGACACGCCATACCAATCCGACCCGTGATCCTGTAAGGGCAGCAGGGACATGGTCCGCTCACAGGCCTCATAAGCCAGTTCGTACTCTTCCATTCCGTCATAGGCATTTGCGAGCGCGTACCATACGGTTGCTGAGTCCTCTTCAATCGCAAGGGAATTCTGATATGCACTGACCGCTTCTTCAAACCGCTCCAGCGCATATAGAGCAGCGCCCTTCAGATACCAGGCCTGAGGCAGGAATTCATTTCCGGCAAGAACACGCTCAATGGACTCCAGTGACTGGTCATAATGTCCCGACTCCGTTGACTCAAAGCACAAATAGAGCGCATCCATGTAATCTGAAAAGAATGGATTCTCATCTACGATTGTCCGTTGTTCTTCATTCAGGCTGTCATATACGGAATAAGCATACTGTGTCCAATACGACGAGTCATTCAGCACTAAAAACTGCAGCATGGAATAAAGAGCAACGTCTGCAGAGTAGTCATCGGATGTTGCCCCGGTCATAGCCTGTGACGCAAGCAGCGACGTCTGTCTCAGGGCCTCGTCTGTCATACCGGACTTTAAGGCACTGATTGCGGAGTAATACAAAGCAGCAGTGTTCGACGGCTCCATTTCCAGAAAGTTCATACACAGTTCATAGCAATCCTCATATCGTTCCAGCGCTTCATAGCACAGTGCCGCCAGAGAGAATGCCTGCTTCACTCCTCCAAGATTGACAGCCTCCTCAAGATAAGGAAGCGCCTGCTCATATCCGTAACAATTCACTATCATCTGTGCGGTCTTTAGTTCAAGATTACAAAGCTCTTCATCCGAAGGATTCATTTCCTCCCGATACAATTGTTCATAACGTTCGGCAGCCTGTATGGTTTCGCCGTAATGACCCACACCATCGTACTGCAGAGAGCTGCCGCAGGAAGCGGCCAGGTATTGCGTAAGAAGATGATCGGGATATTCCCGGGCCAAATCAAGAGCAGATGAGACAAGCTCACTGCTTGCCTGTCCGCCGTCTCTCAGGATATCGGATGCCACACGAAGCAGGGAAACGGCCTCTGCCAAATCCTTATATTCCCTTAACCTCTGCTCAAGCCGCTCTTCATATCCTTCCAAATCAGAGGGACGCAGATAGGACGGTACGAATACTCCCGCTGTCGCGCAGACGTAAATCATTTCGCGGAAATAGACCTCCTCCCTTTGTGTCAAATTCGTTTTATCGGCATAGAGATCTAAAAGCAGCAGTCCGAATTCAGGATCCAATTCGTTCGTTCTCAGATAGTCCTCAACCCTGCCTGTCTGTCCGCTCTCAGCGCACCAGAGATAATTGACCGCGGTATCTGACGGATCCTGATTCCGCAGGCTGTCTAAGGAAACCGCCGCGTCCATTTCAATCACGGAAGCCCACATATCCAGGGTCCGCTGCGCGCGTTCCATATCGGAGAGCCCTCCCTCGATATCCCCCTGAGCAAGTTTTATGCTCCCGTACGCCATGGCCTCTTCAATGGAATCGCAGATGAGATCCACAGGATTTTTCCTATAGTAAGAGATCCCTTCTACAACAAGAATGACCACACTTCCAGCCAAGGATACAAAAAACCAGAACTTATTCTGCGGCCTGCCGGAAGCAGCGGAGAGTTTTGGAGATTTTCCGGGATCTGCGTTTTCCGGCTTCGCTTTTCTCACAGCGGAAGTGGTCAGGGAAGCGGAGATCTCTGCCGGAATCAGAAGGAGGAACGCCTGTCCTGCCGCAATCAGCAGATAAATCAGACACCCTGCAGAGAATGTCATTCGAAAGGAATCCGGAAGATATGACAATAACATTGCGCACAGATCGGAGAAGGAGGCGGCGCAGGCGGGGAATAGAATGACTCCCGCAAGCTTAAGAGGATGCCGCAGCAGAACCCGAAAGGGTCCCTCTGTCCGTTCCGGAGCGCAGGCGGCAACCCACGCATAGATAAAAAGTCCCTGTAGTACAATCCAGACAACAGAACAGATTCCCATAACTATAACAATGACCGTGTAAGAATGGGAGATTGTTCTGATTAAAACAGCATAGATGTGTTCCATCGCGAACTCATAGATCAGATATAAGAAAAAAAACCGGCACCATCCCGCACAGGAATCTTATGATATACCCGGGATTTTTCTCCCCGGGTACATAGTATAACCGGTATAAACCGGCCATCAGACAGAGGATCCCGCCAAGAACGCCGATGCCGCCGCACAAAATCTCCTGCCACCCTGCCAGCGAGCTTCCTTTGAGACAAAACAGAACGGTCAGCAGAAGCTCAGGGAGCAGTCTTGCCGATATCCCTGAAAGAAATAAAAAAAGCATTGTAACTGAACGATTTTTCTCTTTCACGATCATCCTCCAATCTTTCGTATGACTGTTTTGCTATCTGCCGTTTAGAACCCGCTTCTTGGCGGCACAATCTTAGGATCATACCCATAGTCCCTTAAGGACTTCACGATCTTCTCCTTATGCTCGGTTCCGAACGCCTCCATTGTAATGACCAGCTCCACCGCGCTGTTTCGGTTAATGCTGATGAACTGGTTATGATCCAGGCGGATAACATTGCCCTGGTTTCTTGCAATCACGGATGCCACATTCACCAGCTCGCCCGGCTTGTCAGGAAGCAGAACGGAAACTGTAAAGATTCGAT
>CALWGS010000066.1 GCA_944380155.1 uncultured Lachnospiraceae bacterium | reverse complement strand
CCAGTCCAGAATCACCCCGATCCCGTTCTGATGCATATAATCCATAAAATACATAAAGTCCTGCGGAGCTCCGAAGCGCGAGGTTGCGGCGAAATATCCCGTTACCTGATACCCCCAGGAAGCATCTAACGGGTGTTCCATCACAGGCATCAGCTCAATATGCGTATACCCCATCTCCTTCACATAATCCGCAAGCATGGGTGCAATCTCCCTGTAATTATAGAACTGATCCGTCTCCGTATCAGGCTTTCTCCAGGAACCTAAGTGAACCTCATAGATGCTCATCGGCGACTTCTTCCAATCCGTCTTCTTCCGGTTCTCCATCCACTTGGCATCCTTCCACTCATAAGTGCTCAAATCACATACGATAGAAGCATTCGCCGGACGCTTCTCCGACTGATAGCCGTATGGATCTGCCTTCAATACGGGAAGCGGGCCGTTGATCTTAAGCTCATACTTGTACAGCTCGCCCGGCTCCAGCTCCGGAATGAACAGCTCGAAGATTCCAGACTCTCCAAGCCGTCTCATGCTGTGGCGCCTCCCGTCCCAGAGATTAAAGTTGCCGACCACACTGACCCGGTACGCATTCGGCGCCCAGACCGCGAACAGCACACCCTTCACTCCGTTTACCTCCATCGGATGGGCTCCCAGCTTCTCATAAATCGTATCATGCACTCCCTCCCGGAACCGAAGCTGATCCTTCTCGGTAATCACGGGACCGAATGCATACGGATCGTGGAATTCCGAAACCGACCCGTTATCATAGGTTACAACAAGCGTATAGGCCGGGATCCTCTTCCCGGGTACCATCACCATGAAAAAGCTCTGGTAATACCCTCCCGGCTCATCCGCCCTGTCCATCTCATATTCCTTCCCCGTCTTATCGATTCTAACCGTAACCGAAACTGCGGTAGGAATAAATACGCTGATCAAAACCCCGTCTTCCGTAAGATGAGGTCCCAAAATCTGATGGGGATTATTGTGCGCCGCGTATATGATATCGTCCAGCTCTCTCCAGTTCACAAGACGATTCAACATATCATCCATTTCTTACTCCTCCTTGTATAAGATTATACCTATTCAAGATACCATGTGTCCTTGCCTGATTCCTCCGCAGACTCCTCCGGTTTCGGCATATACTTTTTGAATACCCGTTCAATCAGAAAAGAAGAAAGCAGACAGGCAGCGGCAGGAATCACAGCCACTCCGACTACGGTCAGCAGACACCCGGCGACGGCTGCGGCAAAAATCAGAATGAGCAGGAGCGTAGTCGGAAAATGACGGACGCTCATAAAGAACGCGGTCTTGAACAGCCCCTTCACCGTAACGGTAAACCGGGATAAGATCGGGAAGATGAACATCAGGGTAAACAGGCACGCCAAAACGATCGCACAGTATACCGCGAAGAACAGGGTCCCGGCCATGGAATTCTGCTGCATCATCTGAATCGAGAAATTATAATCAATAATCAGAACAACAGCCAGCAGAAGGAATATCAATCCGCTGATGATCCCAACCTTAAAGTTCTCCTTAAAGGATCGGCAATATTCCCGGAAGATATAACCGCGGTCCCTGCGGATTACCTTCACGATCACATAGTACAGCGCCGTGGTCGCCGGTCCGATTGTTACAATCGGGAGGCAGCTGACGAACCAGATCAGACTGATGAACATCACATCGCATGCCTTACCCAAAAACGTAAATAAAGGGCTATCAATACTAAAAAATCCACTCATATCTATTCCTTACCTTCCTATCTTCAGTCTCTCCCCGGTCGGACAAGGCCCTGACGCCGCTGCCTGGTCCCTTCTTTACAGGTGTGACAGGATGACTGTCATGTCTCCTTCCGCCTCATAGGTTCCGAAGCCTGCGGGAAGGATAAAATGATCTCCCTTCTTAACCGGCGTTCCGTCAATGCTGCCGCTGCCCTCGATGACGCTCATAATCGTGAAGGGCTCCGTCTGGGTCAGCTCTTCTCTGCCGTTCACGGACAGCCTGTACACCGTATAGAACGGGCAGGACACAAGCGTCGTCAGCTCGCCGCACGTAAGCTTCTGTGTCTTTCTTCCCTCAAGGGATTCCTGATACGGACAGCGGATGACATCAATGCTCTTCTGGATATGTAACTCCCTCGGCTTGCCGTTCTGAAGCCTTCCGTAATCATAGAGACGATAAGTCACATCGCTGCTCTGCTGGGTCTCAAGAATTAAGGTTCCCTTCTTGATCGCGTGAACCGTGCCGGGATTAATCTGGAAGAAATCCCCCTTCTTAATCGGAAGAACGCGGATTAACTCGTTCCATCTCTCCTGTGCGATCATCTCCTGCAACTCTTCCTTATCCTTCGCGTTGTGGCCGATGACAATCTGGGCGTCCTCATCACAGTCCAGGATATACCAGCACTCCGTTTTGCCAAGCGCTCCGTTCTCATGCTCGGCCGCATACGCGTCGTCCGGATGAACCTGAATGCTCAGATCATCCTTCGCGTCAATAATCTTGACCAGCAGCGGGAATACATCCCCCTCCACGCCTCCGAAGAGATCCCTGCGCTCCTTCCAGAGAGTGCTTAAGCTCATGCCGTCAAACTCGCCGCCCCGCACCGTACAGTCTCCCTTCGGATGCGCGCTGACCGCCCAGCATTCTCCTGTATCATCACCCGGAATATCATAGCCGTACTCGGTACGAAGTCTGTTCCCGCCCCATATCATTTCCTTAAAAACAGGATTCAAAAAAATAATATCCATTCGATTGCCTCCTTTAAATATAGCCTGTTCTCTCTGCTATTCTACCATAAAATAATTTTAATATAAAGAAAAATCTTCAATATTCTGAATAAAACTGCACTTCTTCCTCTTACTGGAACTGAGACGCGTACATCTGGTAATACAATCCCTTTCTGCGCATCAATTCCTCATGCGTTCCGTGTTCCGCAATGTTCCCCCGGTCAATCACCAGAATCATATCCGCGTTCTGTATCGTGGATAACCGGTGCGCAATGACGAAGCAGGTCTTGTCTGCCATCAGCCGTCTCATCGCCTTCTGAATCTGAATCTCGGTACGGGTATCCACATTGGAGGTCGCCTCGTCCAGAATCAGCATCTTCGCGTCCAGAAGCATGGCCCTGGCAATGGTGAGAAGCTGCTTCTGCCCCTTTGAGATATTCA
Source organism: uncultured Lachnospiraceae bacterium (assembly GCA_944380155.1). Lineage (GTDB taxonomy): Bacteria > Bacillota > Clostridia > Lachnospirales > Lachnospiraceae > Caccomorpha. Next base: position 7,701 of record CALWGS010000066.1, on the reverse strand, counting down.
TTCCATCCTCGTCAAGCACCGTCTGATACCCGTCCGGAAGCCTCTTGATATAAGAATGAATCCTGGCCGCCTTGGCCGCCGCCACAACCTCCTCCATCGTCGCGTCCTTCTTTCCGTAGGCAATATTCTCAAATATCGTTCCCTGGAAGACCCAGGTATCCTGAAGCACCATCGCATAGGCTCCCCGCAGACTCTGTCTGGTCAGCTCCCTGGTCTCCTTCCCGTCCACGTAGACCTGCCCGGAATCCACATCATAAAAACGCATCAGCAGATTGATGATCGTTGTCTTGCCGGCTCCGGTCGGCCCGACAATCGCGGTCAGACTCCCCTTCGGAGCATGCAGCGTCAGATCCTTGATAATGGTCTTGTCCTTAAAATATCCGAAGGACACATCCTCCATCCTGACATCTCCCTGTACATTCTCCAGCGTCTGTGCCCCGTAGATGTCGCGGACCTCACACTCCTCATCCAGAACCCGGAACACTCTCTCCGCCGCGGCGCAGGCGGACTGAAGCTCGCTGATGATATTGGCCGCCTCGTTAATCGGCCCCGAGAACTTTCTCGAATACAACACGAAAGAAGAAATATTTCCAAGTGTCATCCTGCCGAACAGATAGAGAATCGCCCCGAATATCGTAACCAGAGACAGCGAAATATTATTAATAAAATTCACCGTCGGCCCGACGATGCTTCCGTAATAGTCCGCGTTATAATACGCGTTCACCGCTTCCGTATTACAGACGTCATATTTCCCGAGGGTAACGGCCTCCCTGGCATATGCCTTGATCGTCTTCTGCCCGGACACCATCTCTTCGGTGAAACCGTTCAGCTCTCCTAACTTCTCTGAGCGCTTCCGAAAGAGCGGCCTCGTCTTGCCCGCCATATACTTCGTGTACAGAATGGAAACCGGAATCATAACCAGCATCACAACAACCAGGGGCGGTGAAATAATAATCATCATAATCAAAGAGCCGACGACCGTAATCACGCTTGCACAAATCTGCACCAGATCCGAAGACAGAGAGGTATTAATCACATCAATATCGTAAGAAAGGCGGCTTATAATATCCCCCGACAGATGCTGGTCAAAATACCCGACCGGCAATTCCATCAGCTTGGAGAAGACATCGGAACGCATCTTCCTCACCACTCTCTGGCTCATATGCAGCATCAGCAGGGAGAGTGCATACGACAGCGCGGAAGATACAAGATAGAAGAGTGCCATCAGCCCCGTATAACGAAAGACCGATTCAAAATCTACGTTCCCCGCTCCCAGATTAATGGCATCAATCGCGCCTCCCGACAGCGCGGGGCCGATTAACGCCAGCAGATTGCTGGTAACGGTCAGAACAATTCCGCCAAGCAGCATCCATTTATAATAATATAGATAGCTCCACAGGCGCAGCAGCACCTTCTTCGTATCCCTGGGCTTTCCCGAAATCCTTACGGAGGCGGGGCCCCTGCCCGGTACGGATCCTGCCATGTTACGCCACCTCGCTTCCCATTTGTGATTCGTAGATTTCCTGATAAACCGGACAGGAGGCAAGCAGCTCCTCATGTGTCCCGTATCCCAGCGTCTTCCCGTCCTCCAGAACCAGGATATGATCATGCTGCATAATCGAACTGACCCACTGCGCGACCGTAATCAGCGTGGCATCGGAATAGTTCCTTCCGATCGCAAGGCGCAGCCCGGCATCCGTCTTATAATCAAGCGCGCTCGAGGAATCATCCAGAACCAGAATATCCGGATGCGCCGCTAAAGCTCTTGCAATCAGCACTCTCTGTTTCTGCCCGCCGCTTAAATTCGCTCCCTTAATTGCGGCCCTGTATTCATATCCGCCCTCTATCTCCTCAATGAAATCCGCCGCTCTTGCGTCCGCGGCCGCTTCCTTCACCCGTTCCATCGGAATATCCCGCCCGAAGCTGATATTCTCATACAGCGTATCGGCAAAGATTACATCATTCTGGAAGACGACTCCGAACATCGAACGCAGCTCCTGAAGCGTATACCCCTTCACATTCCTGCCGTTCACCCGGATCTCGCCGGAATCCACGTCATAGAACCGCATCAGAAGGTTGATAATCGTCGTCTTCCCGCAGCCCGTTGCCCCAATAATGCCAAGCGACTCTCCCTTCTTCAGGCGGAAATTAATGTCTTCCACGCAGACCGCCTCCGCGCTCCCGTCCTTATGTGTCTTGGTATGGTATCCGAAGGTCACATGATCGAATACAATATAATCATCCCCGGGGATCTCCTCTGTCTTCTCCTGCACCAGATCCTCCGGCGCCTCCAGAATCTCCCGGATTCTTCCCGCCGATGCGCTGGACTTGGAGAAAATAATAAAGATTCGGTTAATGGACATCACCGCATTTAAGATCATGGTAAAATACGACAGGAACGCTACAATCTTGCCCGGCTCGCTTGCTCCCGCGTTCACGCGGAAGGCTCCGGCCAGTACGATTCCGGTCAGGCCGAGGTTCAGCAGCAGATTCATTAAGGGACTGGACGCCGCCATCACACTTCCCGCCTTCAATTCCTTGCTGACAAGCTCCTGGTTAACTGCTTCGAAGCGGCTCTTCTCGTATTCTGTCTTGGAAAGCGCCTTAATCACGCGGATCCCCGAAATATTCTCCCGCACCGTCTGCACCATCCGGTCTACGGACTTCTGTACCTTGCCGTAGAGCGGGATTCCCCTTCTGGAAATCGTGAAGACCACAAAGGCCAGAATCGGCATGATCCCGATTAAAACCAGCGTCAACACCGGCTCGAGCGTGGCGGTCAGCACCGTTCCGCCGACCAGAATAATCGGCCCGCGGACTCCGAGGCGCTGCATCATTCCAATCATCTGATGAATATTATAGCTGTCCGTGGTCAGCCTCGAAATCAGAGAGGGAACCGTGAACTGATCCACCTGAGCCCCGGACAGCCTCCCGATTTTATCGAAGGTATCGTGACGGATCCTCTCTACCGTATCCCTTGCCACCCTTGACGCCTTGCGGTTCGCCACAATATTGCCGGTCCTTGCTCCAACCGCGAGCAGCAGCATCACCGCGCCCCAGCCGAGAATGAGCGAAACCCTGCCGAGCGGAATAATATCGTCAATAATAAAGGCCATTACCCAGGGAAGCCCGAGATCTGCAAGCGTCCCCAAAATCTTGATCACAAGTCCCAGAGCCATTCTGCCGTAATACGGCCTGAGATATTGAAATACCATCCTCATATGTAAGATTCCTCCTAAAAAAGAACACCGCCCGGCGGCATCTTACTCCCCCGAAGGGTTCCATACCGCCGGACAGCATCTGACTGCAGTCCGATCTCAGTTCATTCCGTCCCGGAACTCAATACTTCCGTCCTCCGGGTTCATTTTATCGATAATGGCAAGCGACTCCAGCTTAATCCCCATGTTACGGAGAATGGCCCCTCCGGACTGGAATCCCTTCTCTACCGCAATGCCGATTCCCTCCACTCGCGCGCCGGCGCTTGCCGCAATGTCAATCAATCCAATCAAAGCGCATCCGTTCGAAAGGAAATCGTCAATAATCAGAACGCGATCCTTAGGACCAATGAATCGTTTGGAGACGATCACCTCGTAGCTCTTCTTGTGGGTATAAGATTCGATCCTGGCGGAATACACATCGCCGTCAATGTTGATGCTCTGCGCCTTCTTTGCGAATACGACCGGCACGCCGAAATACTGTGCCGCAATGCAGGCAATGCCAATTCCCGAGGCTTCAATCGTCAGAATCTTGTTAATCTGACAGCCGGCAAACAATCGCTTAAATTCCTTCCCCATCTCGTTAAGCAGGTCAATGTCAATCATGTGATTCAGGAAGCTGTCCACCTTCAATACATTGCCGGGCTTCACGCGCCCGTCCTTAAGAATTCGTTCCTTTAAAAGTCTCATGACTCTTCCTCACTCGTATTATTATTCGCTTGATGCCTTTCGGCCGCTGTCCCCATTATACATGATTTACGCTTCATTTACAATCCTAAATTCTTCGGATCAAAAAGAGGCAGTCAGATATCCTGCCTGACTGCCCTGATATGTTTTGCCAGCGGCCTGCCAAACCTCCCCGGTTCCTTCCGCCAGCGGCCTGCCGGATTGCCCGGCAGGCCGTTTCGCCGTCCGGCCGCACATTAGATGGAACGGACGGAGAGAACCCCGTCGATGGCCCTGAGCCTGTCTGCGAACTCCGGGCTGACCGGGGACTCTACATCAATCACCGTATACGCGTAGTTGCCGCGGCTCTTGTTGATCAAGTGCTCAATATTGACATTGGACGCGGAGAAGGTTCCGGTGAACTGTGTCAGCATATTCGGAATATTCCTGTGGCAGATTGTCACGCGTCCGGCCGTTGTCAGCGGTCCGGCGTCGCATGCCGGATAATTGACCGAATTCGTGATACTGCCGGTTTCCATATATTCCATCAGCTCCAATACAGCCATTCTGGCACAGTTATCCTCTGATTCCGCGGTAGAAGCTCCCAGATGCGGAATCGCAATCACGCCCTTCATCCCCGCGGTTCTTGCATTGGGGAAATCCGTCACATATCTGGCGACCCTGCCGCTTTGCAGGGCTTCCTCCATCGCGTCGTCATCCACCAGAAGATCCCTTGCGAAGTTCAGGATCACAACACCGTCCTTCATCATGCCAAGCGCTTTCTTGTCGATCATCTTTCTCGTATCTTCCAGCAGAGGAACATGAACGGTGATGTAATCGCATTCTCTAAAGATCTCTTCTCTGGACTTCACATATTGGACGCTCCTTGAGAGGCTCCAGGCATGCTCCACGGACAGATAGGGATCATGGCCGTATACGGTCATCCCCAGATGCTCGGCGGCATTGGCGACCAGTACGCCGATTGCTCCAAGCCCGATCACGCCAAGCTTCTTGCCCTCGATTTCCCTCCCGGCAAATCGGGACTTGCCCTTCTCCACCAGCTTCGCCACATTCTCTTCGTCCTTCACGGTCTGCACCCACTCAATGCCGCCCACAATATCCCTGGAGGCAAGCAGCATACCGGCAATTACAAGCTCTTTCACCCCGTTCGCATTCGCTCCGGGCGTGTTGAATACCACAATTCCCTTCTCGGCGCATTTCTCAAGAGGAATATTATTCACTCCCGCGCCCGCCCTCGCGATCGCCTTCAGGCCCGAAGGCAGCTCAAGGTCATGCATCGCCGCGCTTCTTACCAGCACCACATCCGCCCCGGCAAGCTCATCCGTCCTCTCATAGTTCTCCGTAAACTGTTCCAGTCCGACCCCCGAGATGGGGTTTAAGCAATGATATTTTACCATATGACGACTCCTCCGATTCTATTTTGTATGATCCGCTTCGAACTGCTTCATGAATGCGACCAGCTTCTCAACACCCTCTACCGGCATCGCGTTGTAGATACTCGCACGCATTCCGCCCACCGTACGGTGCCCCTTCAGGTTCTCAAAACCTGCCGCCTTCGCTGCCTTAATGAATTCGGCATCCATTGCCTCATCGCCCGTCACGAACGGAACGTTCATCAGGGAACGGTCCTCCTTCACCACCGTACCGTGGAACAGGCTGCTGGAATCCAGATAATCATACAGGATCGCGGCCTTCTTCTCGTTGATCTCCTTCATGGCCTCTAAGCCGCCCTTTGCCTTGATCCACTGAAACACCTTGCCGCAGATGTAGATTCCGTAAGCGGGAGGGGTATTGTACAGGGACTTGTTGTCGGCATGTATCTTATACTTCATCATGGTAGGAGTCATGGGGAGTGTATCCTCAGTAATCAAATCCTCTCTGATAATGACAATCACAACGCCGGCCGGCCCGATGTTCTTCTGCACGCCGCCGTACATCACGCCGTACCGGGTTACGTCTACCGGCTCGGACAGGAAGCAGGAGGACACATCGGCAACCAGGGGCTTCCCCTTCGTATTCGGAAGAGTCTTGAACTTGGTTCCGTAAATCGTATTGTTCTCACAGATATAGACATAATCCGCATTCTCGCTGATCGGAAGATCCGAGCAGTCCGGAATATAAGAGAAGGTTCTGTCCGCAGACGAGGCGACTGCGTTCGCCTGCCCGTAGATCTTTGCCTCCTGATATGCCTTCTTCGCCCACTGTCCGGTTATGATATAATCCGCGACACGGTTCTTCATCAAATTCATCGGAATCATGGCAAACTGCAGAGACGCTCCCCCCTGAAGGAATAATACCTTATAATTCTCAGGGATCTTCATCAGATCGCGCAGATCCTGCTCGGCCGTCTGTATGATCTCCTCAAAAGCCTTCGAACGATGGCTCATCTCCATCACCGACATTCCGGTTCCCCGGTAATCGAGCATCTCCGCTGCCGCTTCCTTCAATACCTCCTCCGGCAGTACCGCCGGACCCGCAGAAAAGTTATATACTCTTCCCATAATAATCCTCCTTCTCGCCCATGGCCCGCCAGTCTATCACTGCGGGCAATCTATCTGATGCATTATAAGTCCTCTTCCGAGAATACCTTCTCAATCGCCGCTCCCGGGGCAACCATCGGCCATACCTTATCGTCGCTGTCAATGATGCAGTCAATCAGAACCGGCACATTCAGCGCGATTGCCTCCCTGAGCACGGGCTCGACTTCTTCCTTCTTCGTAATCCGATAAGCCTTCGCCCCCATCGCCTCCGCAAGCTTTACGAAATCCACGGAATCATTCAGCGTTGTATAAGAGTATCTCTGACCGTAGAACAGATCCTGCCACTGACGCACCATTCCGAGCACATGATTATTGAACACAATCTCGATAATCGGAATATTGGAACGGGTTGCCGTAGCCATCTCGTTCATATTCATCCGGAAGCACCCGTCCCCTGCGATATTGCAGACAATCTTGTCCGGATTCGCGACCTTCGCGCCAATCGACGCGCCGAGTCCGTATCCCATGGTTCCAAGGCCGCCGGAGGACAGGAACGTCCTGGGCCTTGAATACTTGTAGAACTGCGCCGCCCACATCTGGTGCTGGCCCACCTCCGTGGTAATAATTGCCTCTCCGTTCGTAACCTCGTAGAGCTTCTCGACAATATACGGCCCCGTCAGCGAATCCGGATGATAACTCAAAGGATACTTATGCGTAAGCTCCTTCACATATTCCATCCACTCCTTATGGCTGCACGGCTCGATGCGCTCATTCAGGCGCTTTAAGATTTCCCTGACATCACCGATGATGCTGCTGTTCGTAATGATATTCTTGTTAATCTCCGCCGGATCCACATCCAGCTGAAGCACCTTGGCTCCGTTCGCGAACTTAGACGAATCGCTTGTCACCCGGTCCGAAAAGCGCGCGCCCACGGTGATCAGCAGATCGCAGTTCGTTACCGCGTAATTGGAGGCCTTGGTTCCGTGCATACCGAGCATTCCCGTGTAACGCTCGCTTCTTCCGTCGAAGGCCCCCTTCCCCATGAGGCTGTCCGTAACGGGCGCGTCCACCCTGTCGGCGAATTCCTTCAGCTCCCGATGCGCCTCCGAAATAACCGCGCCGCCGCCGACGAAGATCACCGGCTTCTTCGACTCCCGAATCATGGCAATCGCTTCCTCGAGATCCTGTTCGCGGATTGTATCAATCTGTCTTACAATCGGCTTCGGAGCCTCATACTCATACTCGGTCTTGTTCGCGGTGACATCCTTCGCAATATCAATCAGAACGGGGCCCGGCCTTCCGGTCTGGGCAATTTCAAA
>CALWGS010000065.1 GCA_944380155.1 uncultured Lachnospiraceae bacterium | reverse complement strand
ACCCATGACAGCCTCTTTATCCAATCCTTCATTTTTACTTGAAGTCCTTTCGTCTTCCTGATATAATAAAGTAGTTTTTATTTTAGCTCAAACCATTCAGGTTTGTCAAGCTTATGATAAACTGCCGAAACAAGGAGAATCAAGATGGAACGATATAAGACTGTATATGAAGGTGGAACCGGAGAAATCATCGAGAAAAAATCTCGTTTTATTGCGAATGTAATTCCAATCTCTTCCGAGGAAGAGGCGCTCATTTTCATAGAACGCATGAGAAAACAATACTGGGACGCAACACATAACTGCTTTGCCTATGTCCTCGGCTTACACAACGAACTGGCGCGCTGCAGTGACGACGGAGAGCCGCCGAGAACGGCGGGGCGCCCCATGCTTGACGTTCTGCTCGGAGAAGGAATCCGTAATACAGCCGTTGTAGTAACCCGATATTTCGGCGGTACCCTGCTTGGTACAGGCGGGCTGGTCCGGGCTTATCAGGGCGCTGCGAAGGAAGGCCTTAAGAATTCTCTTGTCATCGAAAAAATCTACGGGCGCCCGCTTACCATCCGCACGGACTACAACGGGATCGGCAAGATTCAGTATCTCATCGCCCAGAACGGCCTGAGCACTCTCTCAGTCGAATACACGGATCTGGTTGTCATACAGGTCCTGCTGACCCCGCAGGAGGAGGCCGGCTTCACAAAGCAGGTTCTTGAGGCAACGAACGGGAAGGCCGGTATGAACTTCGGCGATCCGGTCTACTTTGCCGATATCAACGGTCAGACGACTCTCTTCCCGGAATGAACGCGGGGCCGATCCTATGGCACAATCCACAGAATGCCCGTATCCGCTTCTTCCTCTGCGGACTCCTCTCCTCCCGCATCAGGCTCCGCAGCCGTTACGGCATGACTCAGAGTACACACGGTATCCTCGCCGGACGGCAGCAGATTCGCGGTATCCCCTGTTCTGTCCGTCTCCTGCTTGATCAGATAGACCACATCCTCCGTAACCGGACAGCGCTCCGAAGCGAATTTGCCGGACTCCGCGCAAACCTTCACGCTTAAGTGACAGCTGCACTGCTCTGTCGGCTGGGTGCCCGCCGCAAACATCTCCTGTGCCGTACACGACCCGCCCAGAGCGCGACTGCACAGGCCGTCAATAGCAAGCCTTCCGCACTTGGTGCAGATCACCGCACTGACGATGGAGTCCGGCATATCGAATTCCCGAAAGGACAGGCCCTTTTCTTCATGAATTCTTTCCATGGCATCTCTCCAGATATTCTGATGGTACACTGTGTTGGTCTGGCTTTGATTATTGTCATAACCGGACCAGACCACAGCCGTATAATAGGGCGTATATCCCACCCCCCACAGATCGTTTGCCTCCGAGATGCTCGCTGATATTCCCGCAACCGGCATATCATAGATCTGAAAATGAAGTCCCGCGCCCAGTCCGGTCTGTGCGGCCTCCGTCAGCGCATCAGTCAGAAGGTATGCCGTCGAAGCCTTCATAACTCCGACCGGCTGGCTCTCGTTTGACAAAATTACATTCCCCTCCTGATCCTCTACCCTTGTATAAAAGACCGGCTCGATATAGCTTCCGCCGTTCGCGGCAGCGGCATATGCGGCAGTCAATTCCAGATTCGTAACACCGTCGGTCAATTCCCCCAGCGCGAGTACGGGGGAGAGATCCGAATACACGTTCCCATCCTCCGTGCTCCTTTGCTCCACCAGATGTTCGAATCCCAGGGTCTCGAGATAATCAAATCCGAGCTGGGTTCCTATCTGTACCAGATTCTTAACGGCCACAACATTGGTAGAATGTACAATCGCACTTCTGACTGTTGTCAGTCCCTCATAGGTTCCCGTCTGATTCGATACCTCAATCTCCGTGCCGGGATATTGATATCTGGTATCGTCCTGTATGGAGGCGAGCGTCATCCCGGCTGTATCCAGTGCCGGCATGTAGACGGCCGGGACCTGGAATACGGTTCCCGGCTGACATAAAGTTCCCGATGCATGGTTCACAACCCAGTTTCCGCTCTTTTCTCCCCGGCCTCCCACGATCGCAGCTACGTAACCCGTAGACTGATCAATCACCGTCATCGAAGCCTGCGGCTGCAGCGTTATGTACAGATGCTCCCCGCTGATGGTATCGGAATCATCCACAACCGCATCGCGGAATTCCCCGCACCTGGCAATCATATCTTCTCTGTCGTAACCGAGCTCCGTAAAATAATAGCCGTCCGCATGAAGATACAGGTTATCGGGATCCCGAAAGCCTTCCCTCCTGTAGTACTCTTTCAGATCCTCCGTCTGATAGTAGATCTCTGTCCCGTCCTCCTTCACAACAGAGAGCGTATAGCTCAGTTCATAATGAGAACCGCTGCCCACCGCCGGGAAATAGGACTCATCGGAGAGTACCTCGTCGCAGATCGCCTGAACCACAGGATCCTGCGTTGTATAGATACGTAAGCCTCCCGTATACAGCAGCCGGTTCGCCTGATCTGCGGTATATCCGGCCTCTCTGAGTGCTTCAAGCACCTGCGCGATGACCTCCTCCACAAAATAAGAGTACGTCGTCTCCTCTCTGGCCGCCGCAATCGCACGGATCCTGGCATAGACATTGTCCTCTCTGGCCTCCTCATACTCCTCCTCTGTACAGAATCCGAGCGCAAGCATCTTATGAAGCGTCTCCTGCCATCCCTTCTCATTCTCCTGCGGATAATTCACCGGATTATATTCCACCGGAGAAAGACTGGCCGAGGCAAGCACCGCCGCCTCAGACAGGGTCAAATCCCATACATTCTTATCGAAATACTCTTGGGATGCGGCCTGGATTCCCCAGGCGCCGCTTCCAAAATTGATCGTATTCAGATACCCTTCCAAAATCTCGTCTTTTGTCAGCAGATTCTCAAGCTGTAACACCAGATACTGCTCCCGGACACCTCTCTCCAGTCTCTCATATAAACTGTCCCCGCTCTCCTGTCCGAGGATCTGTCTTAACAGCCGCTGCGTGATGGTACTGTTCTCTTCCGATATTCCCGAAGAGTCTGTCATCCACGCAGACTCCAGGAGTCCCCTGATATTAACCCCGCTATGCTCATAAAAGTGCTCATCTCCAATCGCAACGAAACAGTTCCTGACATACTCCGGTATCTGAGCAATGGTTACATATTCCTGCTCTATCTGCAAATCTCCAAGCGTCTCAATCAGATTGCCCTCCCTGTCATAAATCACACTTCTGTGACCGGACAGAAATTCACCCAATTGCTGCAGCTCAAAGTCCTCCAGCTGCGAAGCGGTCTCCGTTATGGCGCGGACCGCTCCGCATACTGCGACTCCTGTCGTGATCAGAATGGCCGCCGTCAACAGCAGTCCCGCCCTGAGCACATAGACTCTGAGCTTGGAAGCCAGCTTGAAAGACGCGGAATGGATCTGCCGCTGCTTCTTTTGGATCGTTTTTCTGCTGTAATCCATCTTGGCGCCTACCTCCTGCACTGCTGTCGGCTTATCGCCGTCTGTTATCCTAAGGCTCTATCCACAGGATATCGTCCTCATTGCTCTCCCCTTCGTCATCCCCTTCCGGAAGGAGGACATCCTCCCCGTCCGTTCCGTCAGGCTCCTGCGTACCGATCTGCGTATCTCCGCCCGAAGTATGAACGGTACAGGTTGTATCATCTCCGGACGGCAGGATATTGGGCGTGTCGTAGGTCGCGCTCGTCTCTTCCTTCATCAGGTATACCACGGTCTCGGTATCGGGGCAGAATTCTGTCGCGAACTTCCCGCTTTCCTCACATACGTTCACCGCAATATGACAGGTACAGGTCTCCGTCGGTACGGTCCCCAGGGCAAAAATCTCCGATGCCACACAGGAACCCCCAAGCGCGCTGTCGCACAGCCCGGATACCGCAAGATTCCCGCACTTCGTACAAATGGTTGCCGTCTGTATGGAATCCGGCCTCGTAAATTCCTTATATTCCAGCTCCAGCTCCGAATGGATCCTCTCCATGATCTGACGCCAGATATGCTGATGATAGCTTCTGTTCGACTGCGCGTGATTATTATCAAATCCCGACCAAATCGCTGCCGTATAATAAGGCGTATAGCCCGCGAACCACAGATCATTCGCGGTATAGGTTCCGGAATTCGTTCCGGTCTTGCCCGCAACCGGCATGTCATAATTACGGAATCCCAGGTTAGAGCCCGTTCCTCTTGTAATGGTATCCATCATTGCACTGGTCAGAAGATAGGCAGTTGACGATTTCATTGCGGTGCTCCTCTCGGGATCCGTATTATCCAGAAGAATATTTCCGTCGTGATCAATCACTTTCGTATACAGCACCGGCTCAATATACACGCCGCCGTTCGCAATCGCGGCATACGCGGCTGTCAGCTCCATATTGGTCACGCCGTCCGTCAATCCTCCGAGCGCAAGAGCGGGAGTAATATCCGAATAGACCCTTCCGTCCTCCGTCCTGCTCTCAACCAGGTGCTCGAATCCAAGCTTCTCCAAATAATCAAATCCGAGCTGAGGGCCGATCTCAACCAAGGTCTTAACCGCCACGATATTCTTGGAGCGGTAAATTGCCCTTCGCATTCCGGTCAACCCCTCATAGACTCCCCCCTCCCAGTTCGTAACCTCCTGTTCGGTACCCGGATAAAAATACCTTGCGTCATCCTGAACGGAAGCAAGCGTCATCCCGCCCGCATCCAGTGCCGGAAGGAAGCTCGCGAGCACCTTGAAAGTGGAGCCTGCCTGACGCAGCGTCCCTGTTGCGCGGTTCAGAGTACGGTTGGCGCTCTTCTCCCCGCGCCCGCCGACCAAAGCCACCACATGCCCGGTCGCCTGATCGATAATCGTCATAGATGTCTGCGGCTGAATCGTGATATTAATACTCTCGACAATCTGATCGCCCTCCTCCGCCACATTCTCCTCGATATACTGACGGAACTCGGCGGCCTTCGCGCGCATATCATCCTGATCATATCCGTACTTTGTAAAATAATTCCCGCCTGAATGAACATACAGGCCATCCGGATCGGTAAAATCGGAAAAATATTCCTGCAAATCGGAAAAGTGATAATGCGTCGCCGAATTGTCCGGCTTCACTACAGAGAGCGCGTATTCCATCTCATAATACGATCCCTGCCCTATCGCCGGGAAATTAGATTCATCGGCGAACACCTCATCCACAATAGCCTGAATCTCCGGATCCTGCGTCGTGTAAATGGAGATACCTCCGGAATACAAAAGGTTATTCGCCTCTGTCTGCGTATAGCCCGCATCCACCAGATCATCCAGAACCTGTTCGATTACAGCGTCCGTAAAATAGGAATTAATCGTCCTGGTCTGCTCTTCATTCACAATGGCAATCCGTTCATATACATTATCGGCAAGCGCCTCCTCATATTCCTCCTGCGTACAGTATCCGAGCCGGAGCATATTATCCAGCGTGCTCTGGCGGCTCTCGCTGTTCGTATCCGGGTGAGTCACCGGATTCTTATTGGACGGGGAATTCGCGATCGGAGCAATCACCGATGCCTCAGAGAGTGTCAGTTCCCATACATTCTTGTTAAAATACACCTTGGCGGCCGCCTGTACCCCCCATGCGCCGTTGCCGAGATTAATGGTATTCAGGTAATACTCCATAATCTGATCCTTGGTGAGCTGATCCTCAAGCTGGATGGCAAGGTACTGCTCCTGAACCTTCCTGACAATCTTCTCAATGGGATTCGACTCGTTGCCGCCTCCAAACACCTGGTTCTTCAAAAGCTGCTGAGTCAGCGTGCTTCCGCCGTAATCAAGCGCCCCGACCCTGAGAACCGAAACGGCGGCGCGCAGAATCGATCGGATATCAATTCCGTCATGCTCATAAAAACGCTCGTCCTCAAGCGCCACAAAGCACTGCTGCACCACATCGGGGATCTGATCAATCGTTACATATTCTCTGTTCGCCTCCGGTCCGGCAAGCTGCGTAACAAGATTCCCCTGGGAATCATAAATATACGACTTAAAGCCGGTCGGCATAACATTAATGGTATCCAGATCGGGAGCGGAATCCAC
>CALWGS010000064.1 GCA_944380155.1 uncultured Lachnospiraceae bacterium | reverse complement strand
GCTGGTCTTGGGCAGGTTCGTTCCGATTTCCGGAATCTGGTGAAGGTACCGTCTGTCCGTCCGAATCTGTTCTGTGAGCTCTTTTGCGCGTGTCAGAATCTGTTCTGCTGTTTCTGTCATGCCTGTTCCTCCTTCTCCTGAAAATAAAAAGGCTTCGGAAATGATGCTCTTCATCCCGGAAGCCGTCGTTCGATTCTTATAATCAGGTCATGTATAAATATGCTATATCCTACCACATTTCCGGCCGTTTTGCAATGGATTTCGAAAATTTTCTGCCAAAAACGGGAAAATCCAATGAAATTCTGCTGACAAAGGCCGCATCTTCTGCTATCATTTCTTAAAAGGAGCGTGCAAAGAATATGAATACAAATCAGACAGACAAGACGATTTTCATGAACGGAAGGATACTGACCTCCTGTGAGGCCCTGCCCTATGCGGACAGTATGGCGGTGCAGAACGGGCGGATTCTCTGGATTGGATGCGCGCAGGATCTGCCCGCGGACTGCAAAGGCAGCGCCGATGTTGTGGATCTTGGCGGCCGGCGCGTGATTCCAGGCTTCGTGGACGCGCATATGCATCCGATTATGCTGGCGGATTTCAGAAAAAAGATTTCAGTTATGCCTCCGGATATTCATTCGATTGAGGATTTGGTACAGGCAGTGCGAAGGCGCAGGCAGGAGCAGGGGGCCGGCGCGTGGATTGAGGGATGGGGATATGATGAGCGCGAGCTGTCCGAGAAACGTCCGCCCAGCCGTTATGATCTGGATCGCGGCTGCAGTGATTCTCCGGTATCGATTCTTAGAACCTGTGCTCATATCCGCTGTGTGAACAGCAAGGCTCTAAAGCTTGCCGGTATCGATCGGAATACGCCGGATCCGCCGGGAGGAGAGATCGAGCGGGACGCGGACGGGGAGCCTACCGGAGTTCTCAAAGAGAACGCAAGTACGATGTTTGCCTCGCTGGTTCCCGTGGAGCCGGAAGAGAGGAAGGTTGAAAACCTTCTGGAGCTGGGAGAGGTTTTGACCTCTCAGGGGATTACGGCGATCTGTGATATGGGAAATCTGGACAGTCAGGATCATTTTCAGGTCTATGAGGAGGCGGCCCGTCGGGGGTTCTGTCAGAAGGTAGGCGCGTACTATATGTGGAGCTTCTTTGCGGATAATGGGGAGTTTCAGATTCCGAAGGAGCGTCTGGATCGCAGCCGCCAGATCTTTGCAGCCGGCTTGAAGCTGCTTGGGGACGGCAGTATCTCCGGGCGAACCGCCTGGGTGGATCGGCCTTTCCTGGGCAATGACGATGAGTACGGGATTATGGTGTGCAGCGATGAGCTGATGGAGTCGGCGATTGATTACTGCAGACGAAATCACTGTCAGTTATCCATGCACGCGATGGGCGGCAGGGCGATTGCGCGTATGATTGACCGCGCGTGCAGAGAGACTCCCTGGACTCCGGACGGCATCCCTTACGTCCGTATTGAGCATGTGACGGAGCCGTCGCCGGAAAGCATGAAAAAAGCAGCCGCTCATGGAATCTCGTTCGTTACCCAGCCGATCTTCCCGTATGCGGAAAGTTCAAGCTATCTGACGAATCTGGGGGCGGAGCGGCTGAAAGGGTGTTATCCGATTCGTTCTATGATTCGGGAGGGTGTGACGCTTGGATTCTCCACGGATGCACCGGCCACGTTCTGGTCCAATCCGTCCGATCCGTTCCCGGGATTAAGGCAGGCTGTAACCCGCCGTTCCGCAAACGGCGTGGACTGCGGACAGGATCAGGCTGTGGATATTGAGACGGCGATCCGGCTCTACACCCGAGGAGCAGCAATGGCGGCCGGATTTCCGGATATCGGAATGCTTGCGCCGGGGTATCATGCGGACTTCGCCGTACTGAGCGAGGACATTCTGCAGATTCCTGCGGAGGAAATTGACAGGGTATGCGTGACGGAGACTTATGTGGACGGACGGTGCGTGTACCGGCGCTGACGGGGATGTCCGCGCTGCGGCATGGTATCAGCGGAAAGGGAATAAGACAGATCGAAGAAAGGAGAAGAGCGTATGTTTCAGTTACCGGAATACAGAGAACCTGATTTTACGGAGGAGCGGTTTCGGGCTGCGCCGGATGTTGCCTGGGAGAGGGTGACGATTCGGGGAGTGGCTCCGGAGAATTACCACAGTACTTCCATGTACCCGGAGTATTTTAAGATCGACGGGAAATGGGTTCTGGCCAGGGAGAGCCGCATGGATGCGAGCGTTGTGATCGGTGACGGCGGAGAGGTGCCGGCTGTTGAGAATCGAAATCTTGAGGTGGGCGATCGGGTGGTTCTCGGGCGGACGGAACACGGCGAGGAAGGAATCTATCTTCACAGCACGGGCTTTGAAGATCCGGGAGAGGGCGGGAGCGATCAGTTCGTATGCCGCCAGGGCAGAAGCCGCGAGACCTCTTATGCGAGAGATTATGACCGTCTGTTTGAGCTTCTGAACTATGAACGGGAGCATGGGAATATCCTCTGGGTGATGGGGCCGGCCTTTTCCTTCGATGCGGATGCCAGGCGGGCAATGCAGGCGATGGTAGAGCATGGATATGTAGATGGGCTCATGGCCGGGAATGCGCTGGCAACTCATGATCTGGAAGGAGCTATGTTCCATACGGCTCTCGGACAGGACATTTATACACAGAAATCTCACCCGAACGGGCATTATCATCACCTGGACGTGATTAATCGCGTGCGCAGGAGCGGCTCCATAGCGCAGTTCATTGAGGAGTATCAGATTGACAACGGAATTATGTACAGCTGCGTGAAGAGTCAGGTCCCCTTCGTGCTGACCGGATCGATCCGCGATGACGGGCCGCTGCCGGAGGTAATCGGGGACGCTTATGAGGGACAGGGCGCCATCCGCGCCATGGTGAAGAAGGCGACAACCGTGATTTGCCTGGCTACGATGCTCCATACTATTGCCACGGGAAATATGACGCCATCCTACCGGGTGCAGGAGGATGGAACGGTCCGGCCTGTGTTCCTGTACACGGTGGATGCGGATGAATTCGTGGTGAATAAGCTTCTGGATCGGGGCAGCCTGGCGGCTACAACGATTGTGACAAATGTTCAGGACTTTATTATGATTGTGGCTAAGGGGTTGAAGTTGATGTAAGGGGGCAGACTGCCTGCTGATCATTATGGTTGTCAGCAGGCAGATCCCTGATCAATTGGTGAAATGGGAAATGCTTTGTACTGCTCATGCGCATTCCATTCTGAAATGGACAGAACTTCAAAATCGTGTATCATTTCTATACGAATTTCTGGCAATTTTTGAAGTTTGAAAGGGAGTAAGTCTGCAATTCTGTTCCTGATACGCTTACGCGTGACAACGTCACTGTTTGGATATTCCAAAATATAAACATATTTTACAGGCTTGTTTTTCCCGATGGCTGACAGATATATCCAGCTGTCGTAGTATTTGAAGGCAATTTTATTTTCCCGTTTCTGGTCGAGCGGACGAAAAGCTTCGGGGTGGGCTGCGCCCAAAATATCAGCGTTCTTGTATTCAATCAAAATAATATTGTCTTCCGTTTCGGCAATAAAATCAACATCACTCAAAATTCCAACATTAGTCTTATTGTAAATGTTATGCAGCTGATCGGATGCCCATAAAGCAGCAGAAAAATCGAACTGAAACATCCGATTTTCATCTTGATATATCTGGTTCATTTTCCTCTCACCTTCTCCGAATAGATCATATCCAATAGCTTTTCATCAGCACTCATCAGATGATTTGGATACAATTCCTCCATTGTAAAAGCAGACTTTCCGTAGATCACTTCGTCCTGATCATTGTAGTTTGAAACGACATGCTTTATCGTTTCCGGCAGTTCTGCCGTTCCCTTGAATAAATTATGGAACTGTACCTGTTCCTTGCTGTTTCTGAGCAATTCAAGGTATTTGGAAAAATTGTAACTATGGGTGGCAATGAAAATCTGAATGCCATGTTCCTGTAATTCGAGGAGAATCTCGGCTGTAAGCGGGAATAGCTCAGGATTCAGATTGGATTCCGGCTCATCCCAGAGGAGGATCGTTCCTTTCTCCAAGAGTCCGTTGCGAATGAGCTTCCATAGCAAAGCAAGTTTCCTCAGACCTTCCGCTTCCAGGGAGAAGTCGATTTTTCGCCCGTCTTTTTTCACAACATAGAATGTGTCGTTTTCCTGTATAACCCTTCCGTCAATTGCATCACTGATCCGTTCTAATATTGCATTCATATAGTCCGGAAGACGGCGGGCTTCCGGAAGGGAGGCGTTCACAATGATATCCACCTGCGTCCCGTCAAATGGCATTTTGAACTTTTCGTTCAAGGCAAGAAATCCCTTGGAGTGAGACAGCATTTCCGTTGTCGGGATAAAAACAGACTGTATGTTTAGTCCAATCCAGTCAGCAAGATTAAAAAACCCCTTGTGAGATAAGCTGTATGAAAATGTGTGCTCACCGTCGGAAACCTCAAATCCACAGTACCCGTCCTTGTTCGAATCATTTTTCAATAAATCACTGTCGTCAATACTGTTCGAGAAAAACTTGTGAAATTTATCGGTTTTTCCGACATTTGCCTGTTCCATTGACCATTGTGTTGCCGCATAAATCATCTTTAGCAGAGTAGTTTTTCCAGTTCCATTTTCGCCAATTATGACATTGATCCCGTCAGAAAAATGTAATTTAAAGGAATCCTGAAGCTGGTCTCCTTCAACAGGTTCTCCATCCTTGGGATCGCCGTTATTCTTTCGCCACTGACGCTGAAACGCCATGACATTCATAACCTTGATAGACTTGATTGACATACGTTGTTATCACCTCATCTTCACCTTATTTTATGTTATTGATTTATCTTTTGTCGTTAATCATCCCCGTGTATAGATATCACAATATATGATGTATTATAATCGGAACAGGAGATAAAATCAAGGTCTTTTCTCAAGCGTTGACACTTTTTATAGAGAAAAAAAGATAACTTTATCCAAAAATCTGGTAAATAAAGCGCCGCACAAGAAGAACACTCAAATCTTATAGCCACCGCCTCAAAACTATGTTATAATTTCTGTCAAAGATCGCAAAACGGTTAGAATTTAAAAACACGGAAGGAGGGGCGGCTGTGTGGATCAGGCCGCCGGAATAGGATGAAAAAGCGAGGATTCATTCATTTGGTGGTATATCTGGCGGCGATTGCCGCGTGTGTGCTTTCTGTTGTACAGGTGCAAGAACAAATTCTGCCCGAGATTGCCGGGATTATAGTCTATGCCCTGGCGGCGGTTTCCCTGACAGTCTCCTGTATCTGGCTTGTTCAGGATGTCCGGGGAGGAGTGGCTGCGAGGGTGCTTTCTTTTCTGAGAAGGAACCCGTTCGGGGAGAAGTTCTTTGATGATTATACCTTCCGGACCGTTCTGACTACGCTTCCTGCCTTCGTGATTAATGTGGCATATACGGTGTATAATGGAGTGATTGGAATTCTGAACCAGTCGGCATGGTTTATCACGATGGCTGTTTATTACAGTCTGCTTGGAATCATGCGCTATCGCGCGGTGAAGACAGAAAGGGACATCTCACGGATGGAGGATCCGGACCTGATTCGGAAAAGGGAGCTTTCCGTGATCAAGACGAATGGAATTCTGCTTTTGTTATTAAATCTTGCATTGAGCGGGGTTGTGATGCTGACGATTGTTCAGGACACGGCCAGACGGTATTCGGAAATTATAGCCATAGCCATAGCGGCCTATACCTTTTACAAAATAACAATATCCGTAGTGAATATGATAAAAGTGCGAAAACTGCAGTCTCCGATTCTGATCACGATCCGGAATATCGGAGTGGCGGATGCGCTGGTATCCATCCTGACTCTTCAGATGATGATGCTTGCGTCGTTCCAGGAGAGGAACACCCTGAATACGAATTGGATGAATTCCATAACGGGATTAGGGGTATCTATCCTGATCTCACTTCTGGGGGTCAGTATGATACGTTATGCATGGAAGAGAAAACCTTCTCAAACACCTCGATCTATGCTATAATGTTGCCAGAACAAGCACAGAGAAAGGAGACAGACAGGATGGGACATCTGACGACAAAAGACGCCTACAAGAATCTGGAGGAGAGAATCAACTGGTTCACGCAAGGGGCGCCGGCTTCCGAGACCTTGTATAAGATTCTGCAGGTATTGTACACCGAGAAGGAGGCCAAGTGGGTGGCGCTGCTTCCGGTCCGCCCGTTCACGTTGAAGAAAGCGGCGAAGATATGGGGAACCTCTGAGGCAAAGGCGGAGAAGTTCCTGGATCATCTCTGCGATAAGGCACTTCTGGTGGATTCTGAATATCATGGAGAGAGGCGGTTTGTCATGCCGCCGCCGATGGCAGGCTTTATCGAGTTCGCACTGATGCGTACCCGGGGCGACATTGATCAGAAGTATCTGAGCGAGCTTTATTATCAATATATAAACGTGGAAGAGGATTTTGTTAAAGATCTGTTCTTCGTGACGGAGACCAGGCTTGGGAGAGTCTATGTACAGGAGCCGGTCTTAACCAATGATAAGACAAATCACATTCTGGATTATGAGCGGGCGACGCATATTGTGGAGGAGGCCACGCATATCGGCCTTGGCCTCTGTTACTGCCGTCACAAGATGTACCATGCGGGACATCCCTGTGAGATTAACGCGCCGTGGGAGGTATGTCTGACGTTCGATAATGTGGCCAGATCTCTGGCAGAGCATAAGGGGTATGCCAGATTGATCTCGAAGGAGGAGGCGATGGATGTCCTTCAGCTCTCTTATGAGAGCAACCTGGTTCAGATTGGCGAGAATGTGCGGGAGCATCCGGCCTTTATCTGCAACTGCTGCGGCTGCTGCTGCGAGGCTTTGCAGGCGGCGAGAAAGTTCAGCCCCATGCAGCCGGTGGCGACTACGAACTATATCCCGAAGGTTTTCCTGGAGAAGTGCGTCGGCTGCGGCAAGTGCGCCAAGGTCTGTCCGATTCTGGCGTTCGCGATCGAGGACGCGAAGGAGAACCCGGATGGAACGAAGACAAAGAAGCATGCCAAAGTGGATGAGGAGATTTGTCTGGGCTGCGGCGTCTGCGCGAGGAACTGCCCGACGAAGGCCATTGAGCTGAAGCGCCGCCCGATTCAGGTGATTACTCCGGTCAACAGCACGCATCGTTTTGTCCTTCAGGCGATTGAGAAGGGAACCCTGCAGAATCTGATTTTTGACAATCAGGCATTTGCGAACCACCGGGCGATGGCGGCCGTATTCGGAACGATCTTAAAGCTTCCGCCCATGAAGCAGGCACTGGCCAGCAAGCAGTTTAAGTCCGTCTATCTGGACAGGCTGTTGTCTCTGTATAAGAAGCAGACCAAATAGAGGATAAGGGAGGGGGATGTGATGAGGCGGAAGAATGTAGTCCGAGTCTTGGAATTTCTTATTTTGCTTTTTGCGGGGATCTGCGGGACGGTGGACGCTCAGGCACAGGGAAGCGGACAGGTTCCGGAGGCGCTT
>CALWGS010000063.1 GCA_944380155.1 uncultured Lachnospiraceae bacterium | reverse complement strand
GGTGCTTCTGGTTATGATCTATCAGGCGGGGCCGGATCAGCAGAGTCTTTATTATACGAATCTGATCCGGATCCTCGGCGGGCTGATGCAGAACGCGTTCCTGAATGCAAGAGATTATATGGAGCTGTCAGAGGAGAAGATCTACGAGCCGGATACGCATATCATGAAGCCGGAGCATTTCCGGGAGATTCTTGCGATCCGGAAGGATATGAAGGAGAAGAATATCGCGGATTATATTTTGCTGCATATTCTTTCGGATGACTGGGAAGAGACAAGTACGAAGCTCAATCAGCTGATTCGCTCCACCGATATTCTGGGGCGTGGGGAGGACGGGAAGCTGTACCTGCTGCTGGTTCAGGTGGATGAGGCGAATTTCGTCTATGTGGAGAAGCGGCTGGCCGCGCAGGGAATTGCTTATGAGAAGACGGAAGGGGTGGGAGAGAGTTGAGGGATGTGGTGCTGTGGCTGGGACTGATTCATCTTCTGATCTGCGCGGTTTTGTGGATCCTCATGTGGAGGAGAGTGATGCGGAGCGGATACCGCCTGTTCTGGGTGGTGCTGTTCATTCCGTTCTGGGGGCTGATCTGCCTGTTCCTGCTGGAACGTTCCCTGAGGAAGAAGGAGCACAGGAGAGCGGAGATCGGAGTGGAGAAACTGAAGATGGAGGATGAGATCTATCGAAGCATCCTGCAGGACGAGGGGGAGCGCGAGGAAGGGATTGTGTCCTTCGTGGACGCGTCTGTGATCAATGATGCGGAGACGCGCAGGGAGCTGATGATGGATATTCTCTATTCAGACGCTTCGAAGTATATTTCGCTGCTGAAGGAGGCGAGAATGGATGAGGATACCGAGGTGGTGCACTATGCGACGACGGCGATGGTTGAGCTGCAGAAGGATTACGACCAGAGGCTGAAGGAGGAGGAGGATGCCTATGCGGCGGATCCGGAGAATCCGGATCGCCTGCGTTCCTATCTGACCCTTCTGGCTGATTACATCGAAAGCGGCCTGCTGGAGGGGAATATGCTGACGGTGCGGCGGGAGCGTTATTCGGGGCTTCTGGAGGCGTATCTGTTTCGTTATCCGGACGAGAAATCGTTCTATCAGAAGAAGGCGTACAATGATATGGCACTTGGGAGGAAACAGGAGGTTCTGGAAATTATCCGGATCCTGCTGGAACGCTGGCCGGAGGATGAGGATGGGTATCTTCTCCGAATTGCGTATGACGCGCGGGAGAGGAACAGAGCGGGGATTGATCAGACACTGGGCCTGATTCGGAGAAACCGGGTGTTCTTAACATCGAACGGCAGGAATGTTGTCAGATATTGGGCAGGAGAGGATTGGAATGAAGGTGTTGAAAATGCTGCACAGGAGAACGCATAGGATCCGATTCCGGAGACTTCAGATCGCGTTCACGGCCTTTCTCGTGCTGGGCTTTGTCCTGGCGGCGGAAAGAGGGAATGTCAGATATGAATCCTATGAGGCAGAGCTTGGAATCCTGGAGGACAGTGTGTTCGCGGACGGCGGGAAGCCGGTGAGCCGAAAGCCGGACAGTCTGTTAATTTATCATGGCGGGAATGGGATATCGGTTTATATCAGGGATGAATTCGTTGAGGTACTGGAGGAGATGAAGATCGCTTATGAGGAAGCGGATCTGGCCATGGATCCGGAACTGAATCCGGATGCTTACGATAAGATATCGATTGCGCTGAATGATCTGTCCCTGCTTGGAGAGGCGGTGTTCGGGCTGCTTGATTGGGTGAGGGACGGGGGAAGCCTGCTCTTCCTGTATCCCATGGATAATAACGGGAGCCTGCAGGTGATATCGGGGGAGCTCGGGATCCGGGAGAACGGCTATCAGTACACCGTTGTGGAGTCCGTCTGCTTTACCGGTGATTTGATGCTGGGAGGGGCACAGAAGGAATACCGGATTACGGATCCCTTCCAATCTTCGATGTCTGTTATTCTGGACGAGGAGTGCCGGGTCTATATGACAGAGGGAGGGGAGAGAAATGTACCCCTGCTCTGGGAGAGAGAACGGGGAGAGGGGAAAATCGTTGTGATGAATCTCGGCATTATGGAGAAGGCTTACCGGGGATTCTACTCCGCGGCCTACAGCCTGCTGGGAGATTCCTGTCTCTATCCGGTGATCAATGGATCCGCGTTCTATCTGGATGATTTTCCCTCGCCGGTCCCGGGAGGGCAGGGCGAATACATCCAGAGGGACTACGGCATGGATGTCGCGACCTTTTATTCCAATGTCTGGTGGCCGGATGTGCTTTCGCTGGCCGAAGATTACGGGATTCGCTATACCGGAGTGGTGATTGAGGAGTATTCCGATCTCACCGAGCCGCCTCTTCCGAGGTATCAGGATGTGTACCGGTTTCGGTACTTCGGCAATCAGGTACTCCAGCATAACGGAGAGATCGGCTTTCACGGGTATAATCATATGCCGCTGTGTCTGGAGAGCTTTGATTATCAGGGGCTTTACACCTATGAGAAATGGCCGGATCTGGATGCGATGGAGAGCGCGCTGACAGAGCTGAACGATTTTTGCGCGTCTTTGTTCCCGGATGAGACCTTCCAGGTCTATGTTCCGCCGTCGAATATTCTCTCGGAAGAGGGAAGGCAGCTGATCGCAGAGAGATTCCCGCAGATCCGAACGATTGCCTCCATCTATTTTCCGGGGGCAATGTCTTATTCTCAGGAGTTTGAGGTGGCTGAGGACGGCGTGATTGAGACGCCGAGAATTATATCCGGCTGTATGATTGATGAATATATGGAGATTGCGGCGCTTTCCGAGCTGAATCTGCATTATGTGAATTCTCATTTTCAGCATCCGGATGATGTGCTGGATCCGGAGCGGGGAGCGGCGCTGGGATGGGAGACCATGATTGCGAGGCTTACGGAGTATGTGGACTGGCTGTATACGGCAGCTCCCGAGATCAGGAATCTGACGGGAAGCGAGATGGCCGCGGCCGTTCAGAGGTATTATTATGTGAATCTGCAGGTGGATCAGAGTGAGGAAGAGATGGTGATTACCTTGGATTCCTTTGCGGATGAGGCATGGTTCTTCCTGCGGACCAACACCTGGGAGCCGGGAGAGGTCAGGGGCGGAAGCCTTACGAGGCTTACGGGGAATCTGTATCTGCTGGAGGCATCCAGTCAGCGGATCACGATTGGAAAGGAGGGAGCGTAGGTGCGGATCTGTATGATACTGGAGGGCTGCTACCCTTATATCACAGGGGGAGTATCAAGCTGGATGCATCAATACATCCAGGCGATGCCGGAGCATGAGTTCATCCTGCTGACAATCGGCGCATCATCGCAGGATCGCGGAAGATTCAAATATACGCTTCCGGACAATGTAACGGGGATCGAAGAGATTTTCCTGGATGAGGCGCTGAAACTGAAGCGGGAGAGGAAGCGGCTCTTTGTGAGACAAAGGAAGTTCAGTCCGGAGGAGACGGATAAGCTGATGGAGCTGATATACTGCGGGAAGCCGGACTGGGATATGCTGTTTCGGATGTATCAGACCGAACGGATTTCGCCGCTCTCTTTCTTAATGAGTGAGGAATTCCTGCGGATTCTTACGCAGCTGTGTCACAAGGAGTATGAGTATGTCGCATTCTCCGATCTGTTCCATACTATTCGCTCCATGCTGCTTCCACTGCTGTATATTATGGGGCGCGAGGTGCCGCGGGCAGATGTCTATCATTCCGTTGCCACGGGATACAGCGGGATTCTGGCGGTTATGGCATCCTGGAAATACGGCGTTCCCTGTATGCTGACGGAGCACGGGATCTACACGAGAGAGCGGGAGGAGGAGATTATCCGGGCGAAATGGGTGGAGTCTTCTTTTAAGCGTTACTGGGTGAGATTCTTCTATATGATGTCCGATGCAATCTATTCCCGTGCCGCGATGGTAACAAGTCTTTTCGGAAACGCACGAAAGATCCAGATTGAGATGGGCTGTGATCCGGAAAAATGCGTCGTGATTCCGAATGGAGTTCACTATGAGCGATTCTGTGATATCCCGCTGAAGAAGAAGGACGGTTTTGTAGATATCGGAGCGGTTCTTAGAATCGCCCCGATTAAGGATGTGAAGACGCTGATTTATGCGTTCTACGAGTTGAAGTTCCGGGTGGGGAATGCGAGGCTTCATATCATCGGTCCGGAGGATGATAAGGAGTATGCGAAGGAATGTTATGAACTGGTGGGACAGCTTGGAGTGAAGGATGTGATCTTTACCGGACAGACGAATGTGATCGAATATATGAGGAAGCTGGACTTTACCGTGCTTTCGAGCATTTCGGAGGGACAGCCCCTTGCAGTCCTGGAATCCTTCGCGGCCTGCAGACCCTGTGTGACAACGGATGTCGGGTGCTGCAGAGAGCTGCTGTTTGGCATGGAAGGGGATACGCTCGGAGATGCGGGGATTTGCGTGCCGCCCATGCACAGACAGGCGCTGTGTGCGGCGATGGAGACCCTGTGCGTAAAGGAGGAGGAGCGGTACCGGATGGGAAGAACCGGACAGGAGAGGGCCCGGATGTATTACAGGCATGAGACCATGGTCCGGAATTATCAGAATGCGTACCAGGAGGTGATGAAACGATGGCAGGGATAGGATTCAGCCTAAGGAAGCTGTTCGACAGAAAGGGAATGTTCTCTCTGGCAAGGGCATACGGCTATGCGGGTCTGATCTGCGCGGGGCCGATGCTGCTGGGAGTCTGTCTTCTGGTCGGGGTGTCGGTGCTTGCGTCCAAAGGGGGCTTGTCCGATCATGATAAGGAGCTGCTGAATTGTATGATCACATACTCGCTGCTGGCGTCTCTTACGGTTACGGGTGTGCTGAATATGCCGCTCACACGGTATATCGCGGATCTGCTGTATGAGGAGAAGACAAAGCGGGTCATGCCTTCTTTCTACGGCTCGGTCAGTGTGATGCTGGCAGGCGGCGGAATTCTGTACGGGGTGTTCCTGCTCCTCTCCGGCGTGGATCCCATCTATCAGGTGCTGTGCTTTTTGTTCTTTGCGATTCTCGTGGTTGTGTGGACGCAGATGAATTATCTGACGGCACTGAAGGAATATAAGGGGCTCCTGACGGGATTCGCCGTATCGCTGGCGCTTGCCTTTTTGCTGGCCGTTGTTCTGGTGCGGCTGGGAAGAGCGTCCGTTGTCTCGCTGTTTCTCAGTGTGATTGCGGGATACGGAATCCTGATGATCTGGTATTTCAAGCTCCTGCTGGACTTCTTTCCCGAGGAGAAGGGGACAACATTAAACTTCCTGCGCTGGGTGGATCGGTATCCGTCTCTGGTTGGAACCGGCTTCTTTGTTCATATCGGATTATTTGCGCATCTGGTCATTATGTATTTCGGACCGCTGCGGATTCAGGTGGAGGGACTGTTCTACGGGGCTCCGCAGTATGATGTGCCGGCACTGGCGGCGTATTTCTCGCTGCTGATTACGACCGTTAATTTCGTAACCTCCGTGGAAGTGAATTTCTATCCCAAATACAGGAATTATTACGGTCTGTTCAATGATAAGGGGTCGATTCTGGATATTGAACAGGCGGAGAAGGAAATGCTGTCCGTAGTGAGGAAGGAGCTGACCTTCGGAGCGTATAAGCAGCTGATTGCGACGATCTTATTCGTGGTATTCGGAAGTGAAGTTCTCCAGGCGCTGCCGCTTGGGTTCAATGATACTTCGATCGGGATTTACCGCCTGCTCTGCGTGGGATACGGGCTCTATGCGGTTGCCAATACTCTGATGCTGATTCTGCTGTATTTTGCGGATAATAAGGGAGCGCTCATGGCAGCGGCGGCGTTTGCCGCGGTCAGTGCGGGGGCGACGATTGTTCAGATTCTATATTCGGATATTTCGTTCTACGGGATCGGATTCGGGATCGGAAGCGTAGCCTTCTATCTGGTGAGCTGGATTCGAGTGGAATGGTATACGAGAAAACTGCCATACTATCAACTCAGTAAGCAGACGGAGCTTCCGGATGAGAGGAAGAGGATGTT
>CALWGS010000062.1 GCA_944380155.1 uncultured Lachnospiraceae bacterium | reverse complement strand
GTACAGTATTACGGAACAGGAGCAGGCGGTGGTTACAACATTCGGCAGCCCGCAGACAGTCAGCGAACCGGGACTCCATTTTAAGATTCCGATTATTCAGAAGGTTCAGAAGGTGGATACCACGATTAAGGGATTCCCGATCGGGTATTCTTCGGAGACGGAATTTGTAGAAGAAGAATCTCTGATGATTACGAATGATTTCAACTTCGTGAATATCGACTTCTACGTTGAGTATAAGGTCTCGGATCCGGTCAAGGCGCTGTTCCGTGCGCAGGATCCGGTTGGGATTCTGAAGAATCTGGCGCAGAGCAGTATCCGTTCGGTTGTTGGAAGCTTCGATGTTGACAGCGTCATCACAACAGGAAAGGGAGAGATTCAATCCAGAATCAGGGATATGATTATTGAGAAGCTGGAGGAGCATGATATCGGAATCCAGTTGATTAATATTACGATTCAAGACGCGGAGCCGCCGACAGACGAGGTAATGGAAGCGTTCAAAGCCGTGGAAACGGCGAAGCAGGGCAAGGATACGGCGATTAATAACGCAAATAAATACAGGAATGAGCAGCTGCCCCAGGCAGAAGCGACGGTTGACCAGATTTTAAAGGATGCGCAGGCACAGAAAGAGGCGCGCATTAATGAGGCGGAAGGCCAGGTGGCGCGTTTTAATTCCATGTATGAAGAATACAGTAAGAATCCTTTGATTACCAAGCAGAGAATGTTCTACGAAACCATGGAGGAGATTCTTCCGGAGCTGGAAGTGATCCTGGATTCGACCGACACGGGAGTTCAGAAGATTCTCCCGCTGGATCCGATTATCAGTGCGGGAAGCACGCAGTCGGAAAATTAGAATAGAAGAGCTTGATATAACAGGAAGGAAGGATCAGATTATGGATGAAATGAATGGAAGGAAACAGCAGGAGGAAGAACCGGTTCGTTACAGAGAACCCCGCAAAGTGAATCGACTGGCGATCATCCTTGTGGTTCTCCTTGTTTTGGGAGGAGTGGTGCTGTCGCAGTCAATGGTGATCACGGAGCAGGATGAATATACCCTGATCCGCCAGTTTGGTAAGGTCGATCATGTGGTATCGGAGCCCGGTCTGACATTTAAGACTCCGTTCGTGCAGACATCGGAGACATTGCCGAATAAGATTCTGGTAACGGATCTTCCGGCTTCGGATGTTATTACGATGGATAAGAAGACCATGGTAGCGGACAGCTATGTACTCTGGAAAATCTCGGATCCGCTGAAGTTCGTGCAGACGCTGAATTCCCAGATCTCCAACGCGGAAGCGCGTATCAGCACGACGGTGTATAATGCGATTAAGAATGTGATTTCCAGTATGTCACAGAATGAGGTAATCAGCGGCAGAGAAGGGAAGCTGAGCGAAACAATCATGGAGAACATCGGCGATACGATGGACGGATACGGCATCGAGCTGCTCTCCGTTGAGACGAAGCGGCTGGATTTGCCGAGTGATAATAAGCAGGCTGTGTATGAGCGTATGATTTCGGAACGGAACAATATTGCGGCATCGTACACGGCGGAAGGCGAGTCGGAAGCGATGATGATCCGGACGGCGACCGATAATGAGATTACGGTCAGTATCTCTGCCGCGGAAGCAGAGGCGGAGAAGCTGATTGCGGAAGGCGAGGCGGAATATATGAGAATCCTGTCCGCGGCCTATGCTGATGAGGACAGAGCGGATTTCTATACCTTCGTCAGGGCGCTTGACGCCGCGAAGATTGCTCTGAGCGGAGACAATAAGACATTAATTCTCTCCTCGGACTCTCCGTTGGTTCAGATATTTAATAATATTGAATAAAAATACAGAGCGTGAGACCGGATTTGCTGACGGGGATTCCTGCGTGGTTCAGGAATCCCCGTCGTTTTGGCAGAAATACATCTGGATCAAATAGAATATGTATGGTAAAATGAAGGATGTTACCATGATAATTACGATGTATGGAGGTATTTTTCATGAAGGGAAATGTAATTGTTGGACAGTCCGGCGGCCCCACCGCGGTGATTAATTCCAGTCTTGCCGGTGTGTACCGGACCGCAAAGGACAGGGGCGCGAAAAAAGTGTACGGTATGATGTTCGGAATTCAGGGCTTTTTGGACGAACAATATGTGGACTTGTCCGACTATATTAAGAATGAGCTGGATATTGAGATTCTTAAAAGAACGCCGTCTGCGTTTCTGGGGACGTGCCGTTATAAGCTTCCGGCTATTCATGAGAATAAAGAGATTTATGAGAAGATATTTGAGATACTGAACCGCCTGGAGATTGAGTGCTTCATCTATATCGGCGGAAATGATTCGATGGATACGATTAAGAAGCTTTCGGATTACGCGATTGTGACAGGACAGCCGCAGAAGTTCGTTGGTGTTCCTAAGACCATTGATAATGACCTTGCGCTGACCGATCATACGCCCGGTTACGGAAGCGCGGCTAAGTATATTGCGACATCGACTAAGGAGATTATCCGCGACGGACTTGGATTCTCTTACAAGAAGAGCCTGGTTACGATTATAGAGATTATGGGACGGAATGCCGGATGGCTGACCGGCGCGTCCGCGCTCTCGAAGGGCGAGGACTGTGACGGACCTGACCTGATTTATCTTCCGGAGATTCCATTCGAGGTCGATGATTTTGTGGAGCGGGTAAGCAGGCTGCTTCAGGAGAAGAGTACGGTCGTTGTCGCTGTATCCGAGGGAATTAAGCTGAAGGGTGGGCGGTATGTCTGCGAGGCGTCCGGCGGCTCCGATTATGTCGATGCGTTCGGGCATGTGCAGCTTACTGGTTCCGCAAATTATCTGGCCGGTGTTGTCCGTGAGAGGATTGGCTGCAAGACCAGAGCGATTGAATTCAGCACTCTGCAAAGAAGCGCATCCCATCTGGCATCCAGGGTCGATATTAATGAGGCGTTCATGGTCGGCGGCGCTGCGGTGAAGGCTGCGGACGAGGGAGACAGCGGCAAGATGGTCGTAATTGACAGAGTATCCGACGATCCGTATCAGTGCGCGACGGGCATCTATGATGTACATAAGATTGCCAACGATTAGAAGCTGGTGCCGAGAGAGTGGATTACCGAGGATGGAACCTATGTGACCGAAGAGTTCTTAGACTATGTAAGGCCGCTGATTCAGGGAGACTATCCGTCCGTTATGGTTGAGGGTATTCCGAGACATCTGATCTTCGAGATCAACCAGGTATGGAAGGAGAACGAAGAGAAGAATAAGCTGAGAAAGCAGCAGGAGAACATCCAGAAGGATTCCGCGGAGAAGTAAGAGCGAAAGGAAAGAACAGACAATCAAAGAAGGCACTGCCGAATCATTGCAATGGATGATTCAGCGGTGCCTTCTTCGATGAAGAATCAAGCCGAATTATATAAAATTGGTCTGCATTCTCTTTTCGTACTGCGGGAACGGCACGCCGTTTTGTTCGCCCGCTTTCCTGTTCTGAAGCAGCCATGCCATATTCTGAGCCAGCGTCCTCATGGTCTGTAAGCCTTCCTCATCCTTGCGGACATCCTCCGGCGTGAACCCGTGAACCTGGTTCCAGTACTGGGAGCCAACAACGACCATATTAGAGATGGTAAAATACTTGTTCAGCCGGTCAAAGGCCGCGCTGGCACCGCCGCGGCGGCAGGAGACAACGGCAGCGGCCAGCTTCCCGGCCATCCGTCCGCCGCTGCAGTAGAACAGGCGATCCAGGAATGCGCACAGCTGGCCGGAGGGGCCGGCGTAGTACACCGGAGAGCC
Organism: uncultured Lachnospiraceae bacterium; assembly: GCA_944380155.1. Classification (GTDB taxonomy): domain Bacteria; phylum Bacillota; class Clostridia; order Lachnospirales; family Lachnospiraceae; genus Caccomorpha. The sequence goes on along the minus strand of CALWGS010000062.1, from coordinate 1,289 downwards.
CGTTACAATGCCATCATATTCATCGAGCTTCTGCACAAGCTCATTCACCTTATCCTGAAAGACACACTGGCCCGTTTGAAAGCATTTGCCGCAGGCAATGCAGCCGGCAACGGGCTGTCTGCCGATCCAGACGATCTCGGACTCCACGCCGCAGTTCGACAGGGTGACGGCAATCTCATTCAGGGCGGTATCGGTGCAGCCGTGCTCATGCGGGCTGCCGTTAATTAATAAAATCTTACTCATATCCAATCATCCTGTCTGTTCCGGTTACATCTTGTCCGGCTCGCCGTATTCCACGCCAAAGGTATCTACCGTGATTTTCTTGATTTTCTGATCCTTGAGCGGCCTGTCCGACCAGTCGGTTCTGCTCCTTGCAATCTTGTCTACAACATCCATTCCCTCTGTAATCTTGCCGAATGCCGCATAGGAACCGTCCAGATGCGGGGAGGTCTGATGCATGATGAAGAACTGGGATCCGGCTGAGTTGGGATTCTGGGCACGGGCCATGGAGAGCACGCCCTCGGTGTGCTTAAGCGGATTGGAAAAGCCGTTGCCCGCGAACTCTCCGGCAATGCTGTATCCGGGGCCGCCCATGCCGGTTCCGTCCGGACATCCGCCCTGAATCATGAAGCCGTTAATGACGCGGTGAAAGATCAGTCCGTCATAGAACCCCTTGTTAATCAGTGAAATAAAATTCTTAACCGTATTCGGAGCAATCTCCGGATACAGTTCTGCTTTCATTATGCTGCCGTCTTCCATCTCGATTGTGACGACGGGATTGTGTACTGCCATAGTGATGTATTCCATCCTTTCTTTGAAATCTCTGTCTGATTATAGCATAGACACAGAAGAATTTGAATAGGAATTTATCATTTGTCCGATCTTTTGGGGAGACAGGGAAGACGGGGCGTCTAAGGCCAGACTGCGTTCGGATCTACGCCGAAGATCTGTACGATCTCAAGGAGAGGGCTGTTGGCGATATCCTTGGCGGTTACGAGTCTGCCGCCGTCCGAATCCAGATCGAATCCGGCCATCCGGTAGGCTTCCCATACAAGATGGGCACAGTGCGTACCGGCAAGAGCACCCGGCTCACTGTATTTCTCCCCGAACAGGCCCGCGGTCAGCCGGTAGGGAATGTCATTGAGGTAATGTCTTGCAGACCATGCGGCATAGGAGGCTGGAGGAATGAGAAATGCGGCTGACGAGCGGTGGGAGCCTGGCAGGGCGGAGAGGTCCAACGGGGCGAAGGCGCTGAGTGGAGCAGAGAGAATTCCTGTTTCTGACAGGTC
>CALWGS010000061.1 GCA_944380155.1 uncultured Lachnospiraceae bacterium | reverse complement strand
CAAAGTAATTCGTTTACAGGCACCCGAAGATGTGAAAGAATTTGTAAGTGCTGCGGAGAAATGTGATTTTGACATTGACGTGAAGTACAATCGTATTATTGTGGATGCAAAGTCCTTCCTGGGCGTTCTGAGCCTGATCTCTAATCCGCTTACAGTGGCCTGCCAGGGTTATGATTCAACATTTGAGAATACTGTCAAGAAATTTGCGATAGGCTGATCATATACACAATTTGATAGATCAAAGATTTTCGGGAATGTCAGGGAGGCCGCACATCCGTTCGCTTGGATGTACGGCTTTTCTTGTCAGAAGAAAATCTATGCGGCAGGAAATCCGCCCTTCGGGAGCCTGTGCGGCGTCTGGCCGGAATGGACGCGTTATCTGGGAAGGTTCATGCGGCAGAAGGCGTCAATCTGATTGGTGATCAGGCGGAGCGCGTTGCCGTAGAACTCCAGGGAGTCGGAGGGGCAGCCGATGATCGCAAAGATCTCATCCATATTAGAGGCGCCGGTGGCAAACAGCACCCGGTTGAACCGATCCACGAATTCCGGTCCCGGATTCTTCTCGTACATGGCGAACAGCCCTTTGGCGAACAGAAGTCCGTAAGGGTAGGGAAAATTGTAAAAGTGAAAGTCCGGGAAGTAGTAGTGCGGCTTGCAGGCCCACATGTAGGGATGGAGATCCCCGGTCAGCCCATCCCCATAGGCGTATTTCTGAGCATCCAGCATCAGGGTGTTGAGCTCGGCCACAGAGAGCGGGCGCTCCCTGCGCTTCTCGAACAAATTGGTCTCAAAGGTGTAGCGCGCCAGGATTTCAACGCAGATCTGCGTATAATTCAGCAGATTATGCTCCAGAATGGCGAAGACCTCTTCGGTATCTGCCTGCTTGAGGATCGCGTTGGTCACCAGCGTCTCGCAGAAGATGGATGCGGTCTCCGCAAGCGGCATGGTGTAGTCGTTGTTAATGAAGGTACGGCCCTTGAGTACCTCGTTGTGATAGGCGTGCCCGAGTTCATGCGCAATGGTGGTCAGATCATAGAAGGTTCCGGTATAATTGACCATGATCCGGCTCTCCCCGATTGCGTGGAGGTTGCAGGTAAAGGCACCGCTGATCTTGCCCTCCCGCGGCTCCAGATCGATCCAGCCGTGATCGAATGCGTGCCCGGCAAAGGCTCCGAGATCTTCGGAGAAGCGGGAGAATTCCCTGAGAATAATCGTGCGGGCATCCTCATAGGAGAAGCGGGAGGTGAAGCGTCCCACGGGGGCGTAGAATTCATAGAACGGCAGTCCGCCCTCATAGCCCAGAAGCTTTGCCTTGTGCTTCAGGTAGCGTCTGAAATCGGGCAGAGCGTTCCAGATCGCGTGAAACATCGCGTCAAGGGTTCTGCGCTCCATGCGGCAGTCGGCCAGCGTGACATCGAGCGGGTGGGCAAAGCCCCTTGCGTTCGCGGTTACAAGAGCCTCTCCCTTAATGGAGTTGAGGCAGGCCGCCATACTGGAGGCTGACTTGCGGTAAGCCTTCAGCTCAGCGGTATAGGCGGCGCGGCGCAGCTCCTGGGACTGGGCGTAGGCCATGTTCCTGGCAACGGAGAGGGGGACGGAGCGGATCTCCTCCCCGATATGAACGTCCACAATCAAAGATTTGGTCAGCTCGTCATGAAGCTCCTCCCAGGCATAGGAGGCGCTCGGCTGGAGCGCGCTGACCACCTGCTCTGCCTCCTCCCCCATCAGGTGTCCCGCCTGGACGCTGAGATCACGCAGAATCTCCCTGTGCTCCTCCAGAAGAGAATGCCCTTCAATATAGTAATCCAGCGTTCCGACCGAATTGAGGAAGCGCAGGAACGGGAGATTGATGTCGGAGAGCTTCGGCATGATATTCTCCAGATCCTGTGAGAGCTTCATGGCAGCCTTGTCGGCGGTATCTATGGCAAGCCGTAAGCGCGCGAACGCGGCAAGTTTCAAGTACAGGCTGTTAATCTGGTTGATGGTCAGAAGATAGTCGGTCAGCTTATCCGCAACCGCAGTCTTCCCCGCGAAGAACGTCCGGTATTGCTCCGCCTTGCAGTGTATCATATCAAACAGCTTCTTTTTATCATTGAGGAGGACAGGATCCTCCATAGAGGTATAAATATCATTCAGATTCCAGCGTAATTCCATAACAGGTGTCCCTTTCTTATGTATCATTCTGTGTCAGGTATCATTGTATCAATTCCGAGACCGGACTACAAGCTGTTTGGGAAAAATAATGGTTGAAAAATATGGGTTTATGAGAAATGCCTTTATCAAATATGCGGTTCCAGGCACAGTAAGGGCTTACCAGGGCTAAAAACCGGATCTGGAGAGACGCAAAACGGAGAGGCGTCGGAGTGAAGAGGGCAAAAAGCCTGGTATCGGCCGCGGAACATAGCGTTGGGAGCAAGGAAGCGTCAGAAGGAGCAAGGATAGAGCGGAAACACCTGTTGAGTGATATGGATGTATATGCGTTGAGAGCGAAAAAACTACTTCTATCTGAGATAGTAACTTGAACCCCCCTTTATTTTAAAGGAAAAATCACTTGACAATATAGGAAGGTGTTATGTTTCGAACTATGGGTTCATTTGGTAATAAAAAAGAGGAGTTAGCTTCTTCTGCTTTAGCTGCAAAAACATATCATGCAGAACAAATAGGACGAGATGCTTTCATATGTAAGGGTGGTGGTTTCCTGCTGAATTGATATTTCAAGATCTGTAAATTTTATGGTTACAAAAATAAAATAGGATATATTTTTATATAATGATACAATCGACAAAGTTCGACATAAAGAGATTAAATTATATACTATTAAAATTGTGTACACTTTAAAAAACAAATAATAAATAATATTATTTGAAAAACATAAGATTCTGCAAAATCCAGGAGAAAAATAAATGAGAATATTTATCAATAATATAAAATATTTAACAAGTTCAAAATAACTATAAAATAAAATTAAAAGATTTGACATATATACTTATATATTGTATAATAAGGTAACTCAGTTATAAATTCTCACATGATAAGATCGTTTTCCGAATGAGGGAGGTGGTTCCGTTGGAGACAGAGGATATACGAGTGCTAACTGAGCACATATCAGGGGGGTATGCTCAGGGGCAGGTGGTTAAGGTCAAAGGAGAGAGTACAAACATACAGACACCGAATGGCAAGGAAAGCCAGTTTCGGATATCCGGTCGACAGAACCAGCCAGAAAGGGGTTTTTATGAATAACAGACAAAATCATGCGGAGCATTCTGAAAGGAACAACAGAAGAAAAAGAAAAATCAGAAAAAACAGCAGGCTTGGCAGGAGATTGATCGCTGTATTGTTGCTTATCACTATGATATGCCCGATATATGGTGGCTCGCTCCCCGAGGCAAAGGCAGAAGATCTGATGTAGGATTATATCATTTTATATGATAGCGCGGAACTTTCTCTGCAGATGGAAACTGAATTGATGGAAGCCAACGTTTATCGTAATGAGAGTGTCAGTACAGAATATGCAGAAAGTCTTGGCATGGCGCTGCTGGAATTGTCCGAGATGGAAGCATCCGCGCTTGAAAAGGCGGATGGGATTGTCATTGTAGAGAAGGATATGGCCTATGTATGCTTCTCAAGAGACTTCGCCGGACAGTCCAGACTGGGATCAGGAACTTTATCCTGTTTTGGAGCCGAGCTATACGGAGTTTAATATAGCCGAGATCTTGAACACCCCTGCAGAGGAATTCAGTTCGAATCCGTATGAATACAATATTCCTCCTGCGATTACAGATGGAAGCGGGACAGAAGTTCTTCTATGGAACGTTGAGATGGTTGCAGGCGATCCGAGGACACGTACTTATCGTGGGGCTGGGGTCAAGGTGGCTGTGATTGATTCCGGAATTGATAACCATGACGACTTGGATACGGCGGGCTGGGTGGATTTTTCGGATACGGTTTATGGGTTTAAGCCGACAGACAACAGTGGGCACGGATCAGCTGTAGCCGGAGTTATTTACGCACGGGTCAGTGGATTTGGAATGGTTGGGATCGCAAGTGACGCCGATGTCTATTCCGTCAAAGTTTTGGATAAGGATAACAAGGCGATGGTAAGCAGTGTCATACAGGCGATTGAATGGTGCATCCAGAATGACATGGATATCATTAATATGAGCTTCGGAATGAATGAAAGTTCGGCAGCGTTGAAGTATGCAATTGATCGTGCAGAGGAGGCCGGGATTCTGATGATAGCAGCAGCCGGGAACAGTGGTGGTGCATTGCAGTATCCGGCGGCCTATGAAAATGTAATCGCAGTCGGAGCTGTGGATGAATCCGCACAGCCTGCGGACTTCTCCGCAAGGGGAGCTGCACTGGATTTAACAGCGCCGGGGGTGGATGTGCAGAGTACTGGCTTTATAGGATCCTATACCATTACCTCCGGGACAAGCGCGGCAGCGGCACATGTTACA
>CALWGS010000060.1 GCA_944380155.1 uncultured Lachnospiraceae bacterium | reverse complement strand
TGTAACAAAGATACGGGCAAGCCGCCCAAGGATTTGCTTCATAACACACCTCGCAAATGGCTTATTCCGACCAGCTCCAATCCTGCAGATTCTGAATCAGCGGCAGGCCGTGTCCGTGCCCGTGGATGGGCTGTTCTCCGATGGAGAGTCCGTCGCGGACAAAGGTAACGTGATCCAGATTGACAATCCAGACCCAGGGGCATTCTCCCTGCATGGCGGTTCCCGTCGTACCGTCCCACTGCACCTTCTGCCAGTTCTCATTCGCCTCCCCGGGAGTCAGCGCTTCCATGGCGGCATCCAGGTATGCGTCCGTTACATCACTTGCGTATCCCTCGGGATTATAGAAATCATCCAGGAGCGCGCCCTCGGAACGGTACAGGTAATAGGTCTCATTCGGACTTGAAGAGCCCCATCCCATCATAACGGCTTCTGAGAACATCCGCTGCGTGATCTCGTCCCAGCTCGTTCCCTCCACATTAATTTGAATTCCAATCTCTCTTACCTGCTCGGCCGCCGCCATGGCAACGGCCTGGCGCACGGAATCCCCGGCGGGATAGAGGCAGGAAAATTCCGCCTTCAGTCCGTCCTTCTCCACGATCCCATCGCCGTCCGTATCCTCCCAGCCCGCGTCCGCAAGCAGACTCCTGGCATACTCCACGTCCGTCTCGATGACCACCTCCGGATTATTCCACGGCATCCCGTCATTCTCAGAGTAAGCCGGCCTTCCAAAGCCGTTCAGTACGGCTTCCACAATCTGCTGCCGGTCAATCGCATAGGCAATCGCCTGACGAATCTCAAGGTTACAGGTTACATTATTTCCAATCGGCGCTCCGCTCTCCGTCACCTCTCCCTCATCGGGCAGCACAGGCAGCGTAAAGCCCCTGTTATCGGCAGAAGTAATCGCCTCAACATGATACCCCTCTACCTCGGTCGTTCCAAGCGTTGCGGTGGAATACGCAACATCCACCTGCCCCGCCATTACGGCAGCCAGAGCGGCATCCTCCGACATGAACACAACCGTCACCCGGCTGATCTCCGGAGTACCGCCGTAATAATTCTCGTTGGCTTCGAGTACCATCTGCTCCTGCGGTCTCCACTCCACCAGCCGGTACGGCCCGGAGCCAATCGGATTCGTACCATAGTCCTCTCCATAGGCATGCTCCGGAACAATTCCCACAGACGCCAGGGTATTCAAAAATACAGAAGTCGGCCTTGAGAGGATGATGACAACCGTGGTATCATCCAATGCGGCAGCGCTCTCCATATAAGTCAGATCAACAGAGCCCTGCGCCGCCTTCGCGGTCTCTAACGTAAACGCGACATCCGATGCCGTCACCTTCTCGCCGTCCGTAAAATACGCATCATCCCGGATGGTGAAGGTCCATGTCAGCCCGTCATCCGACAGACTGTAATCAATCGCCAGATCATTTTCAAACGTGAGATCCGCCGTATAAGTCACAAGTGTGCTCTGCACAATCGGGGAATTCCCATGTCCCCAGCCCTGCGTCGGGTCGAGCGTCTCCGGTTCGGATCCAATGGCAATCACCACACTGTCCTGATCCCGGACAGCGCCGTCTGTTCCTTCCTGTGAAGAATCTCCGGAGGAACTGCCGCAGGCAGTGAGTGTCAGGATCATGGCAGCAATCAACAGCAGGGCAGAATATTTTCTCCCGTTCATGAGACGCTTCATTCTTTCATCCGCCTTTCTTTTTAGAGTCTTTTTTACGATCTTTCTTTTATTCCGGACGAATCGCGTGATCCACAAGAAGAGCAGCCTCCTCAAGGCTGATATGCTTCTCTCTTGCGATCCGCGCCAGATCCTCATATTCATACTTAATCCGGTGCACGCCGTACCCTTCCGAGCTCTTGCGGCGGACCGTCCCGTAAGGCGTATCAATGGGTTCCAGGCGGCGGTTCAGGACATAGCGGCGGAATTGATTCTCACGGATGCCGATAGTTGTGGTATGCTGAAAAATCGCACGGATGATTTCCTCCTTCTTCTCCTCCCTGCACATCACATGGATGAGAAGGCCGGGACGGCTCTTCTTCATGCCAATCGGCATAGTGTAGACATCCAGCGCGCCGGCTTCAAACAGGCGCTCCATCGCATAACCAACCGCCTCACCCGTCATATCATCTACATTGCAGCTTAACTCACAGACTTCCTCCGGCACGCTCTCGGTCTCGCCAAGCATGGCCCGGACGCAGTTGGCGGCTTCAAAGTCCTTCTTCCCCATTCCGTAGCCGATTGCCTGCACCTTCATCACCGGCAGGGATCCGAAGCGCGCCGCGAAATGCTTCAGCAGCGCCGCCCCCGTAGGCGTGCACAGCTCCCCGCGGATGCTTCCGCCATAGATCGGGACATCCCGTAAGAGATAGGCCGTTGCGGGCGCGGGAACGGGAAGAATGCCGTGCGCGCACCGCACCTGGCCGCTTCCTACATGAACGGGGGAAACAACTACTTCATCGGGCGCAATGCGATCCATCAGCAGGCAGACCGCTGTGATATCCGCAATGGCATCCATGGCGCCGACCTCATGGAAATGCACCTCCGTTACCGGAATACCGTGCGCATGGCTCTCCGCTTCCGCAATCAGTCCATACACCGACATAATATCGTCCTGCACTTTCTTCGGAAGCGCAAGATGCCCGCGGACAATATGCTCGATATCGTGAAGGCTGCTGTGATGGTGGCTGTGAGAATGCGCATGGCCGCCGTCATGGCTGTGAGTGTGAGCATCCCCATGGCTGTGAACACTGCTGTCGCTGTGGCTGTCATCATGGCTGTGAACACTGCCGTCGTCGTGGCTGTCATCATGGCTGTGAACACTGCTGTCGTTGTGGCTGTCATCGTGGCTATGTTCATGGCTGTGCTCCTGCATCGGCTCATAATGATCCAGACTTTCTTCCTCTTCTCCGTTCACCGTCACGCTCATATGCGTTCCGGTAATCCCGCATTTTACCGACACTTCCTTCGCGAAGCGCACGCCGGGGATTCCAAGAGCGTTTAACTCCCCGAGGAACCCGTCCGGATCCGGCATCAGCTCAATTAAGGCCGCAGACAGCATATCGCCGGCAGCTCCCATGGAGCAATCGAAATACAAAGTACGCATTTACTTCTCCCTCCCTACATTCATGTGATTGATCCTATTCGCAAGGTATCCCGCGCCGAATCCGTTATCGATATTCACGACCGACACGCCGCTGGCGCAGGAATTCAACATAGACAGCAGCGCGGAGAGCCCTCCGAACGACGCGCCGTAGCCGACGCTCGTGGGCACCGCGATCACAGGGCAGTCCGCAAGTCCCCCGATTACGCTGGCAAGCGCGCCCTCCATTCCCGCAATGGCAATGATGACGCTGGCGCTCATAATATCATCCAGGTGCGCAAGCGTCATGTGCAGTCCGGCAACGCCCACATCATACAGGCGGACGACTTCATTTCCCAGAATCTCTGCCGTCAGCGCGGCCTCCTCCGCAACCGGAATATCGCTCGTCCCTCCGGTTGCCACAACAATTCTCCCAATTCCGTCAGGGGCGGGAATGCCTCCTATGATTCCACAGCGGGCCTCTTTGTGATAGTTCAGAGAACAGGTTCTGCCGACAAATGCGGCGGCCTCCTCGGACAGGCGGGTGATTAAAATGGGACTCTGCCCGTTCTTCTGCATGACCTCCGCAATTCCCGCAATCTGCTCCGGGGTCTTTCCCGCTCCGTAAATCACCTCTGCCGTTCCCTGTCTTAGCTTCCGGTGCATATCCACCTTCGCGTAGCCGATATCTTCAAACGGCTGTTTCTTCAGCTCCAGCATGGCATCGTCAACCGACACGCTTCCATTGCTGACGCCTTCCAGCAGAGTTCTAATCTCCGTATTCATTCTCTCACCTCCAAATCCAGTGATACACTCTTGTAATACTCCTTCAGCTTCGTAAGAATCTCCCTCCGGTGTGCAAACAGGAGTGCCGTCTGAGACTCCGGAATCTGCAGGCGCGCATGTCCCCCCTGCGATCGTACCCGGAAGTTCGTAAATCCAAGGGAGAACAGATAATTCTCCGAGCTCTCCACGGCGGCCAGCTTATCCTCCGTAATGGCTTCCCCCGTCGGAATTCTGGTTGCCAGGCAGGCATACGCGGGCTTATCCCAGGTGAACAGCCCCGCTTCCTTCGAGCGCCTGCGAATTTCTTCCTTGGTCAGCCCGCATTCCCGCAGAGGGGAACGCACGGACAGCTCCGTTAAGGCGCGCATCCCCGGACGATCCGATGCATCATCCGATGCGTTGGTTCCGTCTATAACCACACGGAATCCGTCCTCCTTCGCGGCTGACAAAATCTTTCCAAAGATTGCCTTCTTACAATAATAGCAGCGGTTCGACGGATTGCTGCTTACTTCGGGAATCGAGAGAATCCTGTGCTCCAGCACCTTCATCTCCACGCCAAGCTCCTCTGTCAGCCGAAGAGCATCCTCCAGTTCGAACTGCGGCTGAAACTCGGACTTCACATAATAAGCCCGCACTCTGCCTGCGTATCTTGCCGCCTCATACAGAAGATACGCGGAATCCACGCCCCCGGAGAACGCGACGGCTGCCTCCGGACAGGCTTTGAAAAAATCCTGAATGGTCAAATCATCACCTCAAATCATAAAAAGAAAGCGCACCGATCCCCCTTCCTGGGACTTGTGCGCTTTCTAAGCATGCAATGAATCTCATATTCTGTTGTATATCACAATTAAGTCTAAACTCTGATGAACGCTTCTGCGTAACAGTCCGCGGCTTCCTGCCGCTTCGGGTATTATACCTCATTCCGACAGAAAAAGCAAGCGCGGAATTCGGCTAGAGCTTTTTTAACTCCCCGATGACCTCCTGAATCAGCTTCCCGATATTCAGGTCGTTTACCCCGACTACAATATTATCACAATTATTGATCGGGATCAGAATCCGTTTCGCATTGCTTTGCGCGACGGATCTTGCCATCACGGGCGTGATCTCTCCGAACAGGGCATCCGCGATCACAATTCCAATCGGGCCGATAATCACATCCGCCCTCCTGCTGTTTACCGCCACGGCATTTTCTCCCGTTGCCGCGTTATCCGCCCCGGCCTTCAGCATGGCTGTTGTCGCCGCCGTATTCGTTCCGACGGCAGTCACGACGGCATCCGGCAGACTCTCCTTAATGGAGGACACCAGCTGTCTCCCGATACCGCCTCCCTGCGCGTCTATTACAAGTATATTCATGGCATATCCCTCCCTGTCTTTTGCTGCTGTCAGTCTAGCACGAATTGGAATTGCCGGCAACCAAATTTTCTGGTGATGCCTTCCCTGCTTGCAGGCTTCCTTACTTTCCCTTATAATGGGTTAAGACTAAAAACGGAGGATTAGGAAATGAAAGTATTACTCACGGGCTTTGAACCGTTTGGCAGCGAAACGGTGAATCCCTCTTATGAAGCAATCAGACAATTACCGGAACACATCGGCAGAGCCGAACTGGTCACGGCCAGAATCCCGGTCTCATTCGAACAATCCGGCCCCGTTCTTAAGGAAGCCCTCGCAATCCACCGGCCGGACATTGTAATCTGCGTCGGCCAGGCGGGAGGATATTCCGGAATCGCCATGGAACGGGTCGCCATTAATCTGCAGGATGCCTCCATTCCCGATAACTGCGGGGTACAGCCGTCAGAACAGCCCATTCTCCCGGACGGACCGGCTGCCTACTTCTCCTCTCTCCCGGTGAAGAAGCTGGCGGCGGCACTGCGGCAGAACGGCATTCCTGCATTCGTGTCCAATTCCGCGGGAACCTACGTCTGCAATCACCTGATGTATACTCTTCTGCACCTGATTGACCGCGATCATCTGCCCGTGATCGGCGGATTTATCCATGTCCCGTATTCCACCCGGCAGGCTGCCGCCAAGACGCCGGTACCGGCCAGCATGGATCTGGCGCAGATTACCAGGGGACTTGCGCTGGCGGTTGAGACGCTTGTGTGACGGTAACGGATCCCATTATTTTGCCCTGTGCTCATACCCGTGCAGCCAATCCGATTTACAGAAATAGATCAGATAAATGAGCGAGCTGATTCCCCACGTAATCGGATATGCCCAGTAGATATACTCAATTTCATGTACGAACTGCATGGTAATGGTAATATAAATAATCCGGATCACACACCATACCGAGAGCATAATACCCATGGGAACGATCGCGCGTCCCGCCCCGCGGCAGATTCCGGCAATAATATGGGAGAAGGCCAGCAGGAAATAGAACAGCGCCTCCGTTCTGGCCTGCTGCACTCCCAGCCGGATGACCTCCGGATCGTCATTGAACAGCCGGACCAGAAGCGGCGAGAGCGCGAAGATCAGGATTCCGATGAGCTCCGCAAGCGTCAGGGATACCGTAATTCCGAACCGCGCCCCCTGCTTTGCCCGATCGTATTTCCTGGCCCCCAGATTCTGTCCGATGAAGGTGGTCATCGCCATGGCAAAGCAGGTAATCGGCAGGAAAGCAAAGCCTTCGATCTTGCTGTAAGACCCATAAGCCGCCATCGCCTCCGTACCGAAGGAGTTAATATTCGACTGGACAATGACATTTGCGATCGCAATGACCGAATTCTGGATTCCCGTGGGCAGGCCGAATCTTACGATTTCCTTCAGCATGTCCTTATGAAAACGAATGCGGGAGGGAATCACCTGGCAGACCAGTCCCTTCGTCATCAGCCTCCTTAGGCACAGCAGAGCGCTCACAGCCTGCGATATTGTCGTGGCGACTGCGGCGGATCCGACTCCCATCTTAAAGACGCCGACGAACAGCAGATCCAGCACCACATTCAGGATCGAAGAGAAGATCAGATACTGCATGGGCCGCCTGCTGTCTCCAACCGCATTCATAATTCCGGTAAAGATATTATACATAACAATGGCGAGTGCGCCAAGAAAGTAATATCTGAAGTACGAAATTGAATTCGGCAATACCTCCGGCGCGGTTCCCATCCAGCGCAGAATCACAGGCGTGGCCGCCATTCCCACAATCGTAAGCAGCGTACCGGATACCAGACCGAACGCGACATTAGTATGAACCGCCTTCGATACCTTCTCATTCTCCCCTGCCCCATAATATCTCGAGATCACTACGCCGGCTCCCATCGCTGTTCCGTTAAAGAAGCTGACCAGCAGAAAAATCAGCGGTCCGGAGGAGCTGACCGCAGCCAGGGCCTCTTTTCCCAGAAAATTTCCCACAATCAGGGAATCCACGGAATTATACAGCTGTTGAAACAGATTGCTTAGCATAACGGGAATCGCAAACCGGATAATCAGCTTCCGTATGTTGCCCTCCGTCATATTCTGTGCGCCATTCGATGTCGTTGTTGTACTCTTTTGCATATCCTATATTCTCCAATTTCTAATCTCTTACATTTCACAGAAAGGTCTTGTAATCCTCGTAATTCTTCGCCAGAAGCTCCGGCGTATTCAATCCGTAGGGACACTTCTTCCTGCACTGTCCGCAATGGAGGCAGTCCTCAATCCGCTTCATCTTCTCCTGCCAGGCGGGCGAGAGCCAGCCCTCCTGCGGAGCGCGGCGCAGCATCAGGCTCATCCGGGCGCAGTTGTTAATCTCAATCCCCGCAGGACACGGCATACAATAACCGCAGCCCCGGCAGAAGCCGCCGGAGAGCTCCTTTCTGTCCTTCTCAATCTCAGCCTGCATTCCCGCATCCAGCGCCGGGGGACATTCCTGATAGGACAGGAACTCATCCAGCTCCAACTCTCTTTGAATCCCCCAGATCGGCGCCACATGGGCGAACTGAGGCTGAGCCATATAAGCATAAGCGCAGGCGGAATGATGGATCAGCCCTCCGGCCAGTCCCTTCATGGCAATGAAGCCCATTCCCGCTTTCCCGCACTGCTCTACCACCTCCAGATCTTTATCGGACGCCAGATAGGAGAACGGAAACTGCAGCGTCTCATAGAGGCCCGATTCGATTGCCTCCTTCGCCACAGCCAGCCTGTGATTTGTAATTCCGATGTGCCGGATCTTCCCCTCTTCCTTCGCCTTCAAAGCCTCCTCATACAGGCCGGAACCGTCGCCCGGCTTCGGACAGAAGGCCGGATTATGGAACTGATAGATGTCGATATAATCCGTCTTCAGACGGCGCAGACTCTCCTCCAGATCCCGCCTCATTCCAGCCGCATCCTGCGCGGCCGTCTTGGTACTGATCACAATCCGCTCCCGGACGAACTCAAAAGCAGCCCCCAGCTTCTCCTCACTGTCCGAATAGGCCCTTGCCGTATCAAAATAATTCATTCCGTGATAGAATGCCTTCTGCAGCAGATACACCGCTTCCTTCTTTGTTACGCGCTGAATCGGCAGCGCGCCGAATCCGTTTTTATTGACCGTAAGGCCCGTCATTCCCAAAGTAACCTGATCCATGATATCCCTCCTTTTTCGCAAAAAAACTGCCGGCAGAAGACCCAGCCAGAGGCGGTCTCCTGCGCGGCGGCAATCGTTTGATCCACATTGTCCCTTTTTATTATACCGAATTTCTCCGGAAGGGACAACCCGGTTTTATAAATTTATTTTTTCTCACAACAGAGCATGGAGATACCATAAACGCACCTGCGGCTCTCATGCACTGCATCTTCCCGCTATAATCAGCGGAATCTCCATTTCATCTCTGGTAAGTCCCGCATGACAGCTCTTGAAGCGTTCCATCTTCTGTCTGGTATTAAAAACAGCCAGATCCGATACTGCAGCTCCAATGAAATCTCCAATCATATCATCAAAGCGGGAAGCATTCTCTCCTGTCCCGAACAGCTTCTTATCCTTTACCTCATCCCTGGAAAGCAGAAGGAAGGAATCGGAAAACCGCTCATAAAACCGTTCCCGGAACACATCCCTCATTTCCGGTTTCACAAAGAAATTCGGGACCCGCGGTTCTATGGAGGGCATTCGGATCAGGCATTCATACAGTTCCGGACATTCCGTTATGACAACGCCCCGACAGTCCAGATGTCCGTGATCGGCCGTAACGATAATCAGCGTATTCTCTAAACTGTCTGCCAGGGCTTCCACCCCGCTCTCAAGCTCCAAAAGCAGCTCCCGGACTCCTTCCCCGGATGTCCCGCGCTGATGCATCATCTTGTCCGGTTCATGCCAGTAAGCATAGATGTACTTGTTCCCTTCCTGCGCACAGAGAGACTGAATCATGGCGCACTCATCCTCGAAGCTGTTCGGAAACGGAGGCACGAACGGAGACACACGATACGCGGACACCCCGGCACTCTGCAGCCGCTCCGTCAGGCCCGTATACGGACAATACGTCGAAGCCACATGATAACCGGCGGCCTCTTCTCCGCTGATCTGCACGGTATTATTAAATACAGTAATATTCTTGTCTAATTCTTTGAAGTAACAGTCCCATCCAAGCCAGCAATGCTGGTTCGGAAATAACCCGCTTAACATGGATGTCGTCGCCGCCACAGTCGTTGACGGAAACACAGAGAGATAATTCCCTCTTAGATTCCTTCGGAAGAATCCATCGCTGTCCAGATGCTTTTCCATGATATGACTGCCCATGCCGTCAAGCAAAATAACGACGACATTCTTATATTCCTTCGCCAGGAACCGGTCTGCCAACGGCAGTGTGCCGTTAGGCGGATCAATATGATAATAACGCAGGATAGAACACGCTAAATTCGCAATACTGTTCTGATAATCCGGCTCGATTACCTGATACGGCAAACTCTTCCTCATGCAGCTTCTCCTCTTTCTTCGCACAGACGGCACCAGCTCAGGCCCGTCCGGTCATCTTCTGTCAAACCGGCTGCTGATATCCACTCTTCCGTCCCCGGTGCGCAGCAGAATTCTCTGGTTTGCGCTCCCCCGGAACGCAAGGCTCAGATCCTTTCTCTCCTGCAGGAACGGCCCGTCCACCAGCACATCAATATCCGCAAGCAGCCGGTCCGTTACCTCCGTATGAGCCCTGCCGCCCGGCAGCAGATCCGTCTCGTAGACGAACCCGGTATAGCACCAGATATCCTTTCGCGGATACCTCCCCCGCACCAGGGCGGTCAGCCCGGCCAGCCCCCTTTGATTCTCCGGCTCAAAGGGCTCCACGCCAAGCAGCGACAGCCCTTTGATATAATCGTAAGCAAGCGCGGATAAAATCTCCTGCTCCGTTTCTTTTGTATACGGCCTTCCGGCCTCAAAATCCCACGCCTCCGCGTTAAAGCACCCCGGACACCGGTGCCTGCAGCCCGAGACAAACAGGCTGACCCGCACACCGGGCCCGTTCGCGACGTCATATTTTTTTATTTCGGCGTAATTCATTATAAATGCAGCACCCTGTCCCTGATTTCCTGTGTCCTGCCCTGATTCCAGAACTGGGTTCCGATATAGCCGCAGGTTCTGCGGGCTACGGACATCTTACTCTGATCCCTGCTGCCGCAGTTCGGGCATTCCCACACCAGCTTGCCGGACTCATCCTCCACAATGGCGATTTCACCGTCATACCCGCAGCACTCGCAGTAATCACTCTTCGTATTCAGCTCCGCGTACATGATATTATGATAAATGAACTGCATCACCGACAGAACCGCCGGAATATTATCCTGCATATTCGGCACCTCGACATAGCTGATTGCACCGCCGGGTGAGAGCTTCTGGAACTCCGACTCGAACTTCAGCTTGGAGAACGCGTCAATCGGCTCCGTGACATGAACATGATAGCTGTTCGTAATATAATTCTTATCCGTCACCCCCGGAATCATGCCGAACCGCTTCTGAAGGCACTTCGCAAACCGGTAGGTCGTGGACTCCATCGGCGTTCCGTAGACGGAATAGCTGATATTCTCCGCCTTCTTCCACTCGGCACACTTATCGTTCAGCTTCTGCATCACGGCAAGCGCGAACGGCTTCGCTTCCGGATCGGTATGGGACTTGCCGAGCATCCGCATACACATCTCATACAGGCCCGCATAGCCAAGGGAGATCGTCGAATATCCGTTATATAACAGCTTGTCTATCTTCTCGCCCTTCTTCAGCCTTGCCAGCGCCCCGTTCTGCCAGAGAATCGGAGCCACATCCGATACCGTTCCAAGCAGGCGCTCATGCCTGCAGCGAAGCGCCTTATGGCATAACTCCAGGCGCTCGTCCAGAATCTCCCAGAAGCGGTCCATATCCCCCTTCGAGGAGCAGGCGACATCCACCAGATTCAGCGTTACCACTCCCTGATTGAACCTGCCGTAGAACTTATGACTCCCGTCCGGATTGCGCTGGGAATCCTCCACGGTCAGGAAGGAACGGCAGCCCATGCAGGTGTAGACCTCTCCCTGCTTCAGCTCCTTCATGATCTTCGCCGAAATATAATCCGGAACCATCCTCTTGGCCGTGCACTGCGCCGCAAGCTGCGTCAGATACCAGTAAGGGCTTCCCTCCGTGATGTTATCCTCATCCAATACATAGATGAGCTTCGGAAATGCCGGCGTAACCCATACGCCCTTCTCATTCTTGACGCCCTGCATCCTCTGGCGCAGCACCTCCTCAATAATCATGGCAAGGTCTTCCCTTGTTCTTCCTTCCTCCACCTCGTCCAGATACATGAACACGGTCACAAACGGCGCCTGCCCGTTACAGGTCATCAGTGTGATCAGCTGGTACTGAATCGTCTGAATGCCGCTCTTAATCTCATCCTTCAGCCTGCGCTCGGTAATCCTCGCAATGATCTGCTCATCCAGGCTCTCGCCGCATTCCTTCCTCTCTTCCATGACATTCTTACGGATCTTCTGTCTGCTGATCTCAACGAAGGGAGCCAGGTGCGCCAGGGTGAAGGACTGCCCGCCGTACTGATTGCTCGCCACCTGCGCGACAATCTGCGTGGTTACATTGCAGGCCGTGAAAAAGCTGTGCGGCTTCTCGATCATGGTCTCGCTGATCACAGTCCCGTTCTGAAGCATATCCTCCAGATTAATCAGATCGCAGTTATGCTCCTTCTGCGCAAAATAATCCATATCGTGAAAATGAATGATCCCCGCCTCGTGTGCCCGCACGATCTCCTCCGGAACCAGAACACGCCTGGACAGATCCTTGCTCACCTCGCCGGCCATGTAATCGCGCTGGGTAGAGTTAATCAGGGGATTCTTATTGGAATTCTCCTGATTCACCTCCTCATTGATGTGATCCAGCAGGGACAGAATTCCGTCATCCGTTGTATTGGACTTGCGCGAAATCTCCCGGCGGTAGCGGTAACGGACATACTTCTGCGCCACCTCATAGCCTCTGACCTCCATAATGCCCGTCTCCACCATATCCTGAATATCCTCAACATGAACCGCATGGGTGGACTTCTGAACGTGATGCGCAATATTCTCCGCCACTACGGCAATCTGATAGTCGCTCATCTGATACAGCGGATCCACCTCATGATTCGCCTTACGGATGGCGTTCACAATCTTCTCCGCGTTAAAATTCACTTCCTCGCCATTGCGCTTAATTACCTTCGTCTTAACCTCAATGCTCATAAAATCCCTCTTTCCGATTATGCTTTTCCATCCCGCCGGACAGAATATATACTATATATTCGAATAACTCTTACACAAGACACAATACCTTGTACATGCATTGTCTATCATACAACAGAATCTCCGGAAATGGAAGAGGGAAAATGAAAAAAATCGCGCACCCTTCTGCCTGTAACCTCCAATACCCTGTCATACTGCCTAAGCTCCTCTTCGCCCGCATGATGCAGAACAACCAGCACCGTCGTCTCCTCCATCGCCCGGATTCGAGAGAGAATCTCCGCGGCATTCTCCTGATCTAACGCCGATGACGGCTCATCCAGAATGAGAACCGGACGTCCGGCATACAGGGCTCTTGCAATGCAGATTCTCTGCCTCTCTCCACCCGACAGCCCTCCTTCATTGGCACATCTTGTCTGATCTCCTTCCGGATGCTTCGTGAGGATATCCTTCACATTCGCCATCTGCAGCACCCGTTCATAGGCCTCCGGATCCCATTCCTTCCCCGCCGTAATATTATTGCGAATCGTATCAGGAAACAGATAGGGCTCCTGGCTTACATACGCTACCTTCCCGTTCAGATCCGCAAGGGAGAGCTCATCATAGGGAATCCCGCCAAGCGTCAGCCTTCCGGACATCGGGGCCAGCAGTCCCAGAACGGCTCGGATCAGCGTGGTCTTCCCCTCTCCGCTCTTCCCGATCACCGCGCATTTGCAGCCCAGAGGGCTGCCCCCTAGGCTCCCCTCTGGGCTGCCCTGCGGAATGCGCAGATTCACATCCTTAAGCAGTACCCTGCCGTCATATCCCAGATCGACA
>CALWGS010000059.1 GCA_944380155.1 uncultured Lachnospiraceae bacterium | reverse complement strand
GGATTAAGCGTCGTTCCTCGGAAACCGTTTCATAAGCGCGGCATTGTATCCGGTTGTGTCCGGTGAGAGGAGAGAGGATTCGGCGGACGCGTCCCGGAAGTGGCAGTCCGCCAGTGTCCGGTAACAGCGTTCGATCTCATCCGCATCCGTTCTGCCGTAGTTTCGGATATCCGCAAGCCTGGTCTGCGCGAGGTCATTCAGACGGTCAATGATCTGCCTGGCCGTTAAGGCTTCCTGTCCTGCCGGTTTGCTTCCGAACAGGTCGATATACAAGTCATTGACCAGGCTTTCGATGTCGGCGCCGACGAAGAAGTTCTGGGTCTCGGCCGCGGCGGAAAGGACGTGATCGATGGCGGCGGACAGTTCGGCCGCAAGACTGCCGTCTTCAAAGAGCTTCCTGCGTCCGGGGGTGTATTTCAGGTGAATATCAAAGATTCTCCGGCATTCCTCCGCGGTCGGAAGATAGCAGCAGAACTTCTCATCAAAACGCCCTTTGCGCTTGAATTCCGGAGGAAGGGCGGAGACGTCATTGGCCGTCGCAATCACGTAGCAGGCGCAGGTCTTCTCCTGCATCCAGGTGAGAAATGAGCTGAATACCCTCTTAAAGGTATCATTCTCGGAGCTGCGTCCGGCTCCGGCAAAGGATTTTTCCAGCTCGTCAATCCAGAGGACGCAGGGGGACATGGCCTCGGCAAGTCTGAGCGCCTTCCATAGATTCTCTTCCGATTCTCCAACATACTTTCCCATCAGCCTTCCGACATCCATCTTAATGAGCGGCCGGCGGAAAATACTGCCGGCAAGCTTGGCAAGCAGGGACTTGCCGGTACCGGGGATGCCGGAGATCAGAATTCCTTTCGGAAGCAGGATTCCGTTCGCCTCCGCGGAAGAAATATCCTCATAAATCCTGGCTCTGGAACGCAGGTATTCGAGCGCTCCGGCCATTCCCCCGATCTTATCCTCGGACACAGGCTCAATCCATTCAAGAAGTCCGGCCTTTTTGGCCAGCTGCTTCTTTTCCGCAGAGGCAATTTCCCGGATGACGCGTCCGCGCTCATACATGGGATGGTTGCTCTTTAAATAAGCCCGCTCCAGGATCCGGTCCACATCAATCCGGTTCAGTCCCCGGAATGTATTCAGAATAGTATCCGTACTTTCTTTTAATTCTCCTATTGTATCGCCGTGCCGTTCCCTGGCGGCCCAGATGAGTCCGCGCAGCGCTTCGTCATCCGGCAGGACGGGATCAAAGACCTGGGTATAGGCTTCGAGCGTGCCGGGGAGACGGGAGGTATCGGACGCGCTCATCAGAATGAACAGGGCGGGGCCGTCTGCCTGCCTGGCTGCGCTGATGCTGCCGATTCGGCTCATCACCGATATCACGGCCAGCGCGCCGGCATCCTGCCTGGCCGCCGCGGCGAAAATCCGATCCGCTCCGCGCAGGATCAGAAGGATCGGACGGTTCGGATTGGAGAGACAGGCCAGCTGCTCGATTGCCATTGCGGCGTAGTACGGACTTTTGCTGTCATAGTCCTTCAGAGCGGAATCGGCGAAGAGCCTGCGCTGCATGGGGTAGAGAGAAAGCCCCGTGTGCGGGCGGTAGTCGGTTACCTTTGCGGCCCAGGTCATTAAGCCGTCCGTTTCGATTCTTCCGCAGGACAGCTCAACAATGTGGTTCCTGAAATAAAGCCTGTCGTACATAACGGAGACGACATCGTCGATGTCCTCCTCATAATTGGTCTTTAAGATAAACAGACTGATGCCGGAGCGATACAGTGAGAACATCTCCCGGCACAGCTGTGTCAACGGATCCGCAGCCATAGTATCAGATTCCTCCTTCCTTACTGGCGAATCACCGGATTGCCCGAAGTATCGATATAGGTATAAATTCCATCCTTGAATACAAGAGCGGTGCCGTCCTCCGAGAAATTCGATACCGTTCCGGTCAGGGTGCAGGGGATTGCGAATATGCCGTCCGTATTCACAAATCCATAACAGTGATGATGATCACAGACACGAAGCAGTCCCTTTGACCAGGATGCGCCGTCCGTCGAGTAACAGGTTCCGGCTAAATCATAAAAATGCTGATAGGTTTCGGTATCAAACCAGTTCTTTTTGCGGCTTCCCGTACAGAAGAAGCCGCCCGGGACGCGGCGGAGCGTGTGATATAAAAAAGGAATGAACAAAGCCTGTTCTCTGGTAATAACGCCGCGCAGAATCCCCTTCTTGGAGGCAATCCCTGCAATTGCAAAGCCGCGTTCACAGGGCAGCAGAAGATTATAGCAGAATGCGTCCTCCTTCTGCAGACCGAAGGGATCGTCCGCGGAGAACAGCCCCCATTTGCCGAGCCGTTTGATTCGGAACATTCCGTCGGACGGAGCATCATCAATCTGTTCAACACCGTCAAGCAGGGAGGAGGAGGCGTTGTTCCAGAACGCCAGGGTTCCGTTCCGATAGGTGAGCAGATAGCAGCCGGTAAAATGGGTCCGGATGGATATGACGTCACCTAGATGGAAGCGTTCCCGGTAATCCGGCAGTTCTCTTCCGCAGGTGTCAATCACCATCGCTCCGCTCCCGATGTGAAAGACCAGCGTCTTCGGAGTGAGAAACGGCAGCGCAATGTCAAAGCAGCCAATCGGATGCGGCCTGCCGTCGACCGTGAGATATTGATATTTCCCGTCCGGACGCTTTTCTCTGCGCAGTCCCGTAATCTGCGTCTGTTCGGGCAGCTGTTCGGGGGAGAGGCCGCAGAAGGAGGACAGGAGCAGGACCTGGTCCGGCCGCGCCGCAATCGGACGGATATTCTCGAAGAGGAAGAGGCAGTCTCTGAAATCAATGAAAGGGGAATCCGGAGCGTCCGAAGAGGAGAGGAGATGCAGCTCAACCGGGGAATCGGAATCGGTGATCCCAATGAGGCGGATCTGCCGGTTCTGATCGGGCGAGTCGTGGAACCGGAAGAAGGAGTCCCTTGCGCGCAGAATGACATCGCACAGTCCGATGGTATGAATCACAAGGCCCAGAGTCATTTGTTCCTTCAGCAGCGCAAGCTCTTCATTGGTCAGTACAAGGGCAGCCCCGGGATCTGCTTCCCGGCACCAGAGACGAACCTGTTCCAGAAACTGCGGAGAGCTGATCTGTCCGATCAGGCTTTCTTTCTCAGGAGTCAATCCAAAGGAGGAGTCCGGCTCCTGTTCATAATCAAACGATCTGCCACCCGTGCCATCTGTCTGCCGGCGGCCGGGTCCGTCTGAGAGGAGAGCTGTGAAAGCCTCTCCCGGGGACTTTGGGGTGCCGTCTGTCAACATGCTGCCGTCTTGGGCATCGGGGAGGAATATCGGGAGCTTCAGTGCCTGTATGATGCGGTGGAGGCGTTCTGTTTCGGGAGCTTCTTCTATCTGAAATCCAATGACAGGATCATATTCAGCCAGAGTGCGGTACCAGCTGTCAAAGCCGGAATCCAGGCGGGAAAGGGCGTCCCTGATTTCCGCGTCCGTATGGTTATGTGCGAAGTAATCCTGTAAATCAATGCTGCTGAACATGCCGTTCAGTACGAATTCGGCCATGGTCTGTCACCTTCCTTTGTGTTTTGATTCTACTCTCTTGATAGTAGCAGAATCATTTCTGTTTTGCAATCATAGAATGATGGAGTTGTATCTCCTGTCATTTGATGTTACAATGTAGGGAGGAAACGGTTTGTCAGACAGGAGGGAGCATTTGAAAGAGGACAGGATAGAAAGAAGGATCTTAGAGGAGGAGCGTGCCGCGGTGAAGGAGCTGGTTCCGCTCGACAGAATAGAAGGATTCTGGGTCAGACCGGGATTCTACCGTGAATACGGGGCGGTGGCGATACCGGGAGGAGTGAGCTTCACGGTTCACTCTAATCATGCGGTTTCGGTGGAGCTGCTGTTGTTTCACCGGATGGAGAAGGAGCCCTACGCGGTGTTAAGGTTCCCGGAGAAATACCGGATTGGCAACGTATATTCTATGATTGTATTTGGACTGGATATTACGGAATTCGAATATGCATACCGGGTGGACGGTCCGTACTGCCCCAGGGAGGGGCTGATCTTTGATCCCTCTCGATATCTGCTCGATCCGTATGCCAGGGCAGTGACGGGACAGAGCAGATGGGGAGAGAGGCCTGCAGGCGGATATCAGTACCGTGCCAGAGTTGTAGTGGATGATTTTGACTGGGGAGATATGGAGCAGCTGCTGATCCCGATGCAGGATCTGATTATTTACGAGCTGCATGTCAGGGGCTTTACCCGTCATGAATCCTCCGGAGTACATCATCCCGGCACCTTCGAAGGACTGAAGGAGAAGATTCCGTATCTGAAGGAACTTGGGGTGAATGCCGTGGAGCTGATGCCAATCTTTGAATTCGATGAGATGCGGGATGACAGGGTGGTGGACGGAGAGAGGCTCTTAGATTACTGGGGCTACAATCCTGTCTGTTTTTTCGCGCCGAATACCAGCTATACATCTGCCGTTGAGTATAACAGGGAGGGGACGGAGCTGAAATCCCTGATCCGCAGGATGCACGAGAATGGGATTGAGGTAATTCTTGATGTGGTATTCAATCATACCGCAGAAGGGAATGAGCACGGGAATTTTTTCTCCTTCAAGGGCTTTGATAACAATATCTATTATATGCTGACACCGGACGGCAAGTATTATAATTTCAGCGGATGCGGCAATACATTGAACTGTAACCATCCGATTGTACAGCAGATGATTCTGGAATGCCTGAGGTACTGGGTGATTGAATATCGAGTGGACGGATTCCGATTCGATCTGGCCTCCATTCT
>CALWGS010000058.1 GCA_944380155.1 uncultured Lachnospiraceae bacterium | reverse complement strand
TATTCCTCCGACATCCGCCGGATGTATTCTTTCCGGAATCTCGGCGCAATCCGCTGAATATTAAACCGGTAGGTATGAAGCTTTTTCATCTGATAGACATCCAGGAACGTTTTCTTCCGTTCCGGATCCTCGCAGAGAAATTCATAGATATAGCGGTATTCCTCATTCACACAATAGACCTTTTCTTTGTTCGCGACCGAAGAGGATGGATTGTCTCTGCGGTTCATATAGAGGGGACGGTTCAGGAACATGATACGCCTGGCATGGCAAAATCCCTTGAAATAAAAGCCGTTGTCCTGATAGGAAGCTCCCGGCGTGCAGTTATGGAATATATTATGCTCCAGAATGAAATCCCTCCGGTAGATCCCGGACCAGGTGTTCATAATGAACCGGAAGCACTCCTTCTCCTCTCTTGGATTGATTACCCGGTTATAGTTCTCTCCGGAACGCGCCACATAATTGTAGGTTTTCTCCATCGCCTTTCCTTCTCCCGTGAACCGGTAGAAGTCCGCCTTGACAATCTCGCACTGATGAGAGACGGCCGCGCGGTATAAGGTCTTATACATGGCCGGGAGTACATAATCATCCGGTTCGGCAATTCCGATATACTCTCCCGTGGCTGCCCGGATTCCAAGGTTCATGGAATCTCCATATCCGGTATTTTCTTTGTTAATCATCCGAATACGCGAATCCTTCTTCGCGTATTCTTCCAGAATTCCGGGACATCCGTCCGTTGAACCGTCATTGACACAGATGATTTCGATTTCCTTTAACGTCTGAGCCCGAAGGCTGTCCAGGCACTGCCTGAGATAGCGTTCCACATTATATACCGGTACAATCACGGATACCGCAACCTTGTCTGTCCGCATTCTTCTCACCTTTCCTCTTCCTGTATCTTCTGGAAGATTTCTCTCAGTCTTCTGTAATAATCGTCCGCCGAGGCCATCCGGCAGCCGTTCTCATGCGCCTGCCGCCCCATCTCTTCTAATAAGGAGCAGTTGTCAATCAGGAATTCCATCGCCTCAGCCAATGCCTGCGGAGAACCGGTCGGAACAACCAAGCCGCCTCCCCGGGCAAGGTATTTTGCTCCTACATTCTCCGTAACAAGCAATGCCTTCCCATACATGGCGCCCTCCAGGGCGGTCAGGGAGCAGGACTCATCAAAGGACGGCACCAGAATCACATTCGCATTTCGAAACAGCCTGTGCTTCCTGCGCCGCCCGGTTACTTCCCCGTGATAGAGAATACCGGAATCCTTCTCAAGCTCCAGCCCCTCCCAGTAATCTCTGGCCCATTCCGGCTTTCTCCCGGCAAGGTCGAGCACCGCCCGCCGCGCGGCTTCCGGAGAGAGCAGCTTCATGGCCTGTACGGCCACCGCGATTCCCTTCCTGGGCTCAATGGTCGCCGCAATCAGAAAATGAACCTTCCCATCCCGGATCCGGTTGCGCGGCGGCCGAAACAATCGGGGCGGGATCAGGAAGTTAGGAAGCATCCAGAGCCGTTCCGGTTGATAGGTCCTGCTGATAAATCTTCCCGCATAGGGGCTGACACAGATGAGATAATCCGCATGGTGCAGCCAGTCCTCATCCAGCCTGCAGTCCCGGATGATATCCGGAAGATTCTGCGCTTCCCGGATATACAGAAGCGTCGGGATCTTCTCCTGGAGCATCAATGCCTGCTTCCCGCAAAAGATGGTATTGGCAATAACCAGATCATACCGTTCCTTCAAGAACTGTGAAAGGTCCGACGGAAATCTCCTCACCCAAAATCCCCTCCGCAGGAATTCCCTCCGAAACGGCCCGTCCTCCAGCGTATGGACCGTTACCCTATGTCCGTGCTTTCTCAGTACTCTCGCCACATTCAGCAGGCTGTTCGGCGCTCCGGTATAGGTCATTTCATGTGACAGAAGAAGAATCCGCCGGAATTCCGGTCTGTCCGCTCTTTCTCCGGCTCCGGAGTCCGATCCCTCTTTCGTTCTTCCCTGCCCTCTCATTACACATTCCTCTCCATTCTATCCGTTATATACCGGAGGAAGTCCTTTTGTTCGAGTAATAGCCGCAGCGGCGAATAAGCATCCCGTCCGCTGATCGGGCACCAGGCGGGCCATTGCTTCGCAAAGTCCACAATCCCGGAGTGAATCTCCCGAACCACATCCGGAGGCACATCCGGCTCCTTGCATTCCCCCAGGATCTCATTTCGCTCCTCGTTCCATACCAGCCGTTTCAGGCTTCCCTCCTCGGAACCCAGAAGGAATTCTATGGCCAGGTTATGCCCCTTCCCTTCATCATGGAATTTCCACAGATCCCGGTTATGACTTTGGGAGAACAGGTAGCTCACCAGCTTTCCTCCGCTCAGCTGTGCCTCGCTGCAGTCCGGTTCCGAACTGTGAAGCGTATTGGTTCCCGCCAGAAGTCCCGTGATCTCGCAGTTCAGTCCCCAGATACGGTTCACGGCACAATCCAGACTCACCGCGCCGCTCCCGGCCCACCCGACATCAACAGCACACACCCTGTTACACCCCTGCAGCACAGCAGAATAATATCGTTTCCCGGCCTCCGACTCCTCTCTGTAGTGAGCAGTCACCTCATCCCAGTGTCCGGCAAGATACCTTTCTATCTGCTCTGCCGCCCGCTCCGTCAGAAGATCCCCGGCCGAAAGCCCGGTCGCAGCGTATAATCCGGACAGCATATCCGAAAGCTCCATGCTCTCAAGGATCTGCTCCACGGAATATCTCTGATTTACCTTGTGATGCAGGAAACGCCGGAAATAGTCACAACGGCTTAGATCCGCGCTGATTTTCACGGCTGCAAGACGCGACCAGCGGACATATTCTATCCTCCCGCGTGCGGCCTCCTCAGGGTACAGCAGGGCATAGACCTGGTGAAGAACATCCCCGTCCCTTGAAAGGAATAAAATCTTGTCCGTCCCATGACCGACCGCGTATTCATGAATAAACCGGCAGTACCCGGTTACGAACAGCCCTCCGTATACGAATCCCAGCTCATAGTCCCGGCTGTATTCCTTCCTGCCGTTATAAAGATGTGCATTGACAATTCCGCAGTACACAGAACCCGTCAGAACCGAGATATCCCTCGGACGGTTCGGCATTCCTATCCGGTTCACATTCCAGTACGGCTCCGTATGAAATCCG
>CALWGS010000057.1 GCA_944380155.1 uncultured Lachnospiraceae bacterium | reverse complement strand
AAGCCGCGGCGATCAGCTTCTGAACGCCGAATCTTTCGAACGCCAGGGATACAGCTATATCCTGAAGGAGGAAGAGCTCACGAACGAAACGCTTCTCACCGCCATCACGGAGGTGTATGACAAACGGGATCAATATATCGAAGTAATGAAGCAGAGTCCGCAGAATAATTCCATTGATCTGATTCTTACGCTTCTCAATCAGGCGCGTGCGAACTGACCGGGAACCGGATTCGGACTCCATTCACAAAAAAAGAGCACGGGACAGAAGACCTCTGTTGCCGCGCTCTTTTTGTATGCGGTTCCTGCCGGTGCTCCCTGCCCGGGCTTTCCGCATGCGTTCTCCGTATGAACTTCTCCGTACGGACATGTCAAACTGCAGACGGTACATTACTCCATGCAGGAACGAATCTGTTCGGCAATCTTCGCCGCTTCTCCCTCTGCGTAGCTTCCCTGCGGCCCTCCAAGCGACAGTCCGTCCCCGTTCCACCGGGGAATCAGGTGAAAATGCAGGTGGAACACCGTCTGTCCGGCCGCGGGTCCGTTATTCTGCAGGAGATTGATTCCGTCACAGCTCAGGGCCTTCTTCATCGCTTCTCCCACCTTCGCGGCCGCACACAGAACTCCGGACGCCGTATCAGGATCAATCGCGAACAGATCCGGGTAATGCTTCTTCACAAGCAGAATGGCATGCCCCTTCGCCATCGGCGCTATGTCCAGAATCACCCGGCAGAACTCATCCTCATAAATGGTCGCCGACGGAATCTCCCCGTTCACAATCTTACAAAAAATACAAGTTTCCTGTCCCATCATTCTCCTCTTTTCTGCGCTGCTTCTCTGCCGTCATACCGGGATCCGCAGCCGCAGCGCGGGCACAGATCCCGGCTTCCCGCCCTGTCCGAAGAAAATTCTTTCGTTCTTTTCGGACGGAATTTGACAATTTGTTTCAGAATCCGACAAATAGTTTCATGTTTTGTCGAATTATGACTACTATATTTTGTTGAAAAAGATAATTTTCCTTGTTATAATGGATCGTGACAACTGATTACCCGCTCCATTTTACAAGGAGGTCTCTATGAATTACATCAATACAACCGATATCGCCGCTTCCTCCGTCTTCGCCAGGGCGAACCATGAGCTGCGCAGCTGCCTGGCACTGATTCAGGGCTCCCTGCAGCTGGTTGAAAGCAGCCATCCTCAGATTCGGCTGTCTCATCACTGGAAGCAGATCCAGGAGGACCTTAAAAACGCCAATCGCATTTTAAATGATCTGTCCGATTACATCCATACCATATACCCGCCGGAGCTTCTGATTTCTGAGTGCTCTGCCGTCAGGGAGTCCGCGCCTCCGGATGAACCCGGCCCCGTGAACTCCTTTGATTCCGAGCAGTTCCTCCAAATGGAATACTGCGATCTGTATGATCTGGTTCAATCCCTGTGCAGCAGCTTCGCTTCGGAGGCCTCCCGGCGGGACATATCCATCTCTGTTCATGTGAAGCCGGACGCGCTCAGCGCCATGCAGTCCTTCTACTGCGATCCGGCAAGAATCCGCCGTGTCTTTATCAATCTCATTAAGAATGCTATGGAAGCCTCCGATAAAGGAGGCAGAATTACCATATCCTTCTCGCTGCTCTACCGAAGCGGTGAAGCGGATGCTCCATGCCTGTCCGTGGATGTTGCCAATACCGGATCCGTGATTGATCCCGATGTACTGCCCTATATCTTCCAGCCCTTCTTCACGACCAAAGAGAACGGAAGCGGCCTCGGCCTGTCCATCGTACGGGAGCTGATCGGCCTGCACGGAGGAACGGTCCGTGCCGATTCCGACGAACACGGCACCACCTTTCACATTCTGCTTCCGCTCGACTGAATCCTTTCGGCAATCTCCCCGGCTTCGGCAAGCAGGAGCTCCTTCTGATTCTTCTTCGGATCCTCAATCACCCGCATCAACAGCTGAGCCAGAATCTCTCCCAGTTCCCTGCCAGGCCGGAAGCCGGCCTGAATCAGATCCTCTCCGCCCACAGCCAGATCCTTCAGGCTGACACATTCCTTCCTCTCCAGAACCCCATGGTACAGCCTGACTGACTCATTAAGATGCGCCGCCCCCTCGCCGTTTCCCGCCGAATTCCGCGCGGCCCGCAGCAGAAGCAGCAATCTCATAGGTTCGGTTCCGATTTCATGCATCGCCCTTCTGACTCCTGCCGGAGTCAGCGGCCAGTCACAGTCATAATATCGAATCAAATGCCGGACTCCGCGGATCGTCTCATTGTCGTACTTCAGACGCTTCAATACCCGGGACGCCGCTTCTTCTCCAATCGGCTGAAGCAGTACGGCCAGGGAGAGAATCAGACGCTCTTTCGGCGTACAGCCGCGCCGGATAAGCGATGCCGCGGCCGGAGAGTCTGCCGGATTCTGCGGCTCTGACGACGCCGGCACACCGGAGAGGTCTGACGCCCTGGTCAGTGCGGACGCCCCAGTTAGAGCGTCTGCCGAAGCGGATACCTCGGTAAGCGCCTTCAGCACCTCTATCGCATACTGTCCCCGTGAAAGTCCCAGGAGATTCTCTCCTTCATCCTGCTCCTTCATCAAACGATCGAATTCCGGAAGGAACACTCCGGTCAATCCGGCCTGATACGCATTCGTAAGAACCTCAGGATGCGCGGAGAGAAGGAGCTTGTTTAACTCGGTCTGGATCCGCTCGGCACTGATCCTGCTTAAATGAACCGCCTTCTCCTTCGCCGCCGCATAAGTCTTTTCCTCAATGGTGAAGTTCAGCTGTGCGGCAAAGCGGAATGCCCTCAGAATCCGCAGCGCATCCTCATCGAACCGGCTCCCCGGATCGCCGACGCAGCGTATGACGCGCTGCCTTAAATCATCCGCCCCGCCGAACCGGTCAATCAGTCCGTCCTCCTCATTATACGCCATGGCATTAATGGTGAAATCACGGCGGGCCAGATCCTCCTTCAGACTCTTGGTGAAGGACACCTGCTTCGGATGCCTGCCGTCCTCATATTCTCCGTCAATCCGATAGGTCGTTACCTCAAACCCCTGCTTCCCGCACATGACCGTAACCGTTCCGTGGCGGATTCCGGTATCTATGGTGCGCGGAAATAATGCCTTCGTTTCATACGGATCGGCGGAGGTTGTGATATCCCAATCCCCGGGCGTGCGCCCAAGAAGGGAATCTCTCACACAGCCGCCCACCGCATATGCCTCATAGCCGTGTTCCTGAAGCGTTCGGATGATGTAGGTTACCTTATCCGGCAATTCAATTCTCACCGCAAGCCCTCCAAATCAAATCATTAATATGCCTTACCCCAGTATACCATTGCCTTAGCCGGTCTGCCGCAGCAGATACAGGTACCTGAAATCTTCTCCTGAACGAACGGCATACAGCGCGAAGTAACGCCTGCCTCCTCCTTCAGCTTATCCTCGCAGGCCCTGTCGCCGCACCACATTGCCTTGATAAATCCAGGCTTCGTAGCTGCGATCTGCTTAAATTCCTCCGGATCTGCCGTTTCATAGGTATGTGCCTCAAGATGCTTCCTCGCGCGCTCCAGCATATCCTTCTGCATGGTTTCAAGGACTTCTCCCGCCTTTACAGCAACCTCATCCAGCGAAACAATAATCTTCTCGGAGGTATCACGTCTTACAATCACACACTGATTGGCCGCGATATCCTTCGGTCCAAGCTCGATCCGGATCGGAATGCCGCGCATCTCCTGCTCGCTGAACTTCCAGCCCGGACTCTTATCGGAATCATCCACCTTTACGCGGAAGGCTCCCAGCTTCTCCTTCACCTCGGCTGCCTTCTCAAGCACGCCCTCCTTCTGCTGCTGAATCGGGATAATCGCGATCTGAACCGGCGCAATCCTGGGAGGCAGAACCAGTCCGGAATTATCTCCATGGACCATAATAATGGCACCGATAATACGCGTAGACATTCCCCATGAGGTCTGATGTACATACTGGAGTTTATTCTCCTTATCCGTGTACTGGATATCGAACGCTCTCGCGAACCCGTCTCCAAAGTTATGGCTCGTTCCGGACTGAAGCGCCTTGCCGTCATGCATCATGGCCTCTATGGTG
>CALWGS010000056.1 GCA_944380155.1 uncultured Lachnospiraceae bacterium | reverse complement strand
GCTGACCCTGCCGAAGGTACAGGGAGCAAATGTCATCAGTCTTACAAGAGGTGCCGTGGTGCGTCTCCTTGAGTCTGCCGGCGACGGCGGCTGGGTGAAGGTCGGCCTTGTGGACGGCAGGGAAGGGTATATGAAGGAGAAGTTCCTTGGAAAGTACAGGGAGGCGTCCCTGGATCCCGGGGTCTGGGCGCGTGATGAGGAGGCCTTCCGGGATATGGTCTGCGCCGCGGCGATGTCCTACCTTGGTACGCAGTACCGCTGGGGCGGGAAGACAACGCTTGGCATTGACTGTTCTGGATTGTGCTCGATGGCTTATCTGCTGAATGGTGTGATCATATACCGCGATGCGAAGATAATGGAGGGATTCCCGTTAAGACCGATCCCATATGAGCAGAAACAGAAAGGGGATCTGCTGTTCTTCCCGGGGCATGTCGCGATGTATCTGGGAGATGGCAGATATGTTCATTCCACGGGGAAGAACGGCAGCGACGGGGTTGTCATTAACAGTCTGAATCCCGGAGATTTCGACTATCGGGAGGAGCTGAAGAATGCGTTAAATGCAGTGGGATCTATTTTTTAAGAAGGGATTGCGATTTGGTATGGGGGATTGAGAATCCGGATCAATACTTGGAAAGGAAAGGAAGTCTATGAAAGCGGCGGATCTGCATTGTGATACAATTTCGGAGCTTTTATACAGTAAAAAAAGCGGAAAGGGAGAGTGCTCCTTAAGGCAAAATGATCTTCATATCGATTTGAAGAAGATGAGGCGGGGCGATTACCTGCTTCAGAACTTTGCCATGTTCGTGAATCTGAAGAAACAAAAGAAGCCGCTTGCATGGTGCCTGGAGCTTGTGGATCTCTACTATGAGGAAATGGAGAAAAACCGGGATCTGATTCGACCGGCCTTCACCTATGCGGATATTATACGGAATCAGAGGGAAGGGGTGATGTCCGCGGTGCTGACGATCGAGGAGGGCGGAGTCCTGCTTGGGAGTCCGGCCATCTTAAGGATCATGTACCGTCTTGGAGTTCGCATGATCACCCTGACCTGGAATTATTGCAACGAGCTTGGGTGGCCGAACGCGCTGACGCCGGAGGGGGCAATTGCCGATTTGAGAATTCCGAATACCGCGAGCGGACTGAGCGAATGCGGAATTGAGATGATACAGGAGATGGAACGGCTGGGGATTGTAGTGGATGTCTCTCATCTGTCTGACGCGGGATTCTATGATGTGCTGGAGCATACGACGAAGCCATTCGCGGCGAGCCATTCGAACGCGCGGGCGCTCTGTCCGCATATCCGTAACCTGACGGATGATATGATTCGGAAGCTTGCGCAGCGCGGAGGGGTGATCGGCATGAATTACTGCGGGGAATTCCTGGATCCCGAATTCTATCAGAAGGAGGAGCCGAAGGGAACCTTATCCCAGATTGTCGATCAGATCCTGTATATCGGGAAAATCGGAGGCTATGGCTGTATCGGACTTGGATCGGATTTTGATGGAATTGAGACGCATCCGGATCTGAAAGATGCTTCATTCCTTCCGATCCTGGAGGATGCGCTGTGGAAGGCGGGGCTCGGGCAGGCGGAGATTGAAGGGATTTTCTATAAGAATGTACTGAATCTGTATCAGGAAGTATGGAAAGGATAGAACAAATGAGAGAGATTACACTGGAGGATAGAATTAAGGCGGAGCTTGCAAGCTATGACGGTACCATGGGGATCTATGTCAATGACAGGAAGGGGAATGTTCTTGCAATCAATTCGGAAGAACTCTTCGAAACCGCAAGCTGCTGCAAGGTCTTCATTCTGGGTACTCTGTTTGATGAGGTGGAGAAGGGGAATAAGAGCCTTTCGGATCTGCTGACTTATACGAAGGAGAATTACATTAACGGAAGCGGAATTCTAAAGAGCCTGGAGCTTGGCGTCACCATGACTGCGAAGAATGTGGCAACGCTGATGATTATTGTCAGTGATAATATCGCGACTAATATGATGATCGATTACCTGGGACTGGATACCATCAATGCTTTCATTCAGAAGCAGGGATTAAAGAACAGCATCCTCCATAACAAGATTGACTTCGAGGCCTATGATAAGCTTGGCACAACAACTCCGAGGGACTACGCGGTGATGTTCGAGCGGATCGCGGCGGGAGAGCTGGTGAGCAGGGAAGCGTCTGACCAGATGCTTGCAATTTTAAAAATGCAGCATTATAATTCGATGCTCACCGGAGAACTGCCCCAGTATTTTCTGGATTCCGAGGATACGGGGGATGAGGAGCTGATCTGGGTCGCAAGCAAAAGCGGGAGCATGAATGCCTGCAGGAATGACGGAGGGATTGTATCGACGCCTTACGGAAGCTATGTGATTGTTCTGATGAATAAGAACTTCCAGGATCCGATCTATTATTCGGGGCATCCGGCGACCCGGTTCGGCGCGAAGGTCAGCCGCCTTATTTTTGATCAATATCTGGCGCTTAAGGGGCGGATCGCATAATTTTATATTTCAAACAGGGAACCGGCCCCGGACCTCCTTCGTCTAATGTTCAGAAACGAATGACAAAGGCGTGCCCGGCACGCTTTTGAGAAAAGGAGGTTTCGGAACATGAAGGAAGCGGGAAAGAGACGAAAGAGACTTGGTGTGTGGCTGTTAGCCGGTCTGTGCGCGATGTTCGCGGCCGGCTGCGCGGCGGAAGACTCGGCGCAGAACAGTGCGGCGTATGATGACGGCGATGTGTACATGAGCACCACCATGGCGGAATCGGGGTGGGTGGCCGAGACGGTGGAAGAGGAGGTTTCGGCGGAAGGGTCGGAGCAGGAGAGCGCTGATCTCCTGAATGACAGCGCAAGGAAGCTGATTTACAACGCGGATCTGACGGTGGAGACACTGGAATATGACGTCTTCATGCGCCAGATAGAGGAGGAGGTTGAGAGGCTTGGCGGCTATATCGAGTCCCTGGAGAACAACAGCGGCGGGTACTATTACGGGAATCGGATGCGTTACGGCTCGATTACGGCAAGAGTTCCGGCTGACTCGTTCGAGGAGTTCTTAACCACGGTGGGCAGTATGGGCCATGTGGTGAACGAGACCAGGGATGTGACGGATATTACTCTGACCTATGTGGATACACAGAGCCGCGTAGAGGCGCTTGAGATTGAACAGGAGAGGCTGCTTGCCCTGCTTGAGAGGGCGGATCAGATTGAGGATATCATCGCGCTTGAGGAACGGTTAAGCTCGGTGCGCTATCAGCTGGAATCCTACGCATCGCAGCTTCGTACTTATGATAACCTGGTGGATTATTCCACCGTCGCTATGTTGGTTGAGGAAGTAATCGAGGTGACAGAAGAAGCGCCCGTCACTTTAACGGAGAGGATGAGCCGGGGCTTCGCGAATACGCTGGACGAGATTGAAGAAGGCCTGCAGGACGCGGCAGTCTGGGTTGTTACGAATGTGCTGTATCTGATCTTCTGGGGTATCGTAATTGTGATTGCGGTGATCGCTGCAAGAAAGGTTCTTCGCCGGAGGAGGAAGAGACTGGCGGAGAAGAAAGAAGTGCCGGAGAAGAAGGACGGGGATGGGGAGAAAGAGTAGCAGCGTCTGAAGTGAGGAGGAGAAGATAAGGGAAAGATGGAATCCGATCATTCCAAAAGGATAGAGAGGATTCCCTGACAGTTCGAATCAGGGCGGTTCAACTATAAGTTGAACCGCTCATTTTTTGTACTATTTTCATGATGACACAGCCAGATTGACATTCAACCATTGAGGGAATTAAGAAAATTCTGGATTCAACGAACCTTTGATTGCATCGTAATATGAGTTCAGTTACAATCGAAATGAAGGAAAAACAGAACGGTTATTCAGAAAGGAGCATAAATTGATGGAAGAAAAATTCATGACAGGAGCAAAACAGGAGGAACAGAGCCAGCCTGAGGGGGCAAAGGCAGAGCTCAGGATTGGGACACAGATCGCAAGACTTCGGAAAGAGAAGGGAATGACACAGGAGCAGCTTGCAGGACAGCTTGGAGTCACGTTTCAGGCGGTCTCAAAATGGGAGAATGCCGCAGCCTGTCCGGATATCGCCCTTCTGCCTGTTCTGGCAGACCTGTTCGGTATTACGCTGGACGAATTATTTGGAAGGATAGCTCCTGAGACCATCTCAAAAGAGAGGAAGATGGGAGAAGATGTGGATGATAAGGACAGGAAATCCCAGGATCAGGTTTCCTGGGGAGATGAC
>CALWGS010000055.1 GCA_944380155.1 uncultured Lachnospiraceae bacterium | reverse complement strand
CCAACACCTGAAGCTCCTGCGCCGCGCCTTCGTCTATCTGATGCTGCAAGAGCTGCAGCTCTTCTTCACACGCCTGCTGCCGGCTCTTCTTCTCTTCCCGATCCCGCTCCCAAAACAGAAGGAATTCCCGGATGTTCTCCATATCCGCCCGGTACGCGCCGCGCTTCTTCGAAAGGAGCTCCAGAGCTTCCGCAATCTGCGCAATCTCCCTGTCAAGCCGCTCCTGCTCCTGCTCCATTGCCTCCGCGCAATACATCAGGGTCCTGTCCTCAGTCAGCAGCAGAATCCTGCCGCGATACAGAAAGTCCTCCTCCTTCTCAAGCAGCTCCCGCCGGAGTACCGGAATACATCCCTTCAGCCAGTCCGCTTCCGAAAGCTCCCGATCGGATCCGATCTTCTCATAAGCCCCGCCTGCGATTACCGCAAACGGAAGGAACGGGTACCGTTTCAGCAGACTCTCTCTCTTTGCCGCATCCAAAGCCTCAAGATAATCCGCTCCCATTTCAAGCTCTTCCTGATACTGCTCCCTGACATACCTTGCAAGCCGTTCCTGTACGCCGTCCGCGGGAACCCATTTCCGGTTCTGAAGCTCCCTTCGCCGTCTCTCCCTCTCCTCCCTGCGAACGCTCAGAGAAGCTTCCTCCCGGAGGGCTTCCTCTTCTTTCTCATGGATCCGCTCCAGAACATTTTCCAAAGTCTGTTCCTTGTAGATGCGAAGATATTTCAGTACCTCTCCCCGCTTCTTCGCGTAGACATCCCCGAACTCCTTCAGGGCGTCCAGCTCCTTCCTGCGCTCTCCGCTCCTGCCGTACAGTCCCGCAAGCTTCACCCGGAGATTCTCCGCCTGCTCTCCCGCTGCCTTCCGCTCTTCCCGGAGAGCCGTCTGCTCCTGTCGAAGCGCTGCCGCTTCCCGCTCCCGTGTTCCGGCGGCGCTCTGCGCCTCCTCGGCCAGCAGAATTCCCGCCTCCCCCATCAGCTCTGCCATACGGGCCTGCCTCGTCCGGCACTCTGCCTTCCGGTCCGCGATTCTGCTCTGCGCAACCGCTTCCTTTCTCTGGGCGCTCATCAGCTCTGCCTCCCAGTACGCCTGCCTCTCCCTCTGTCTCTTCTCTTCTTCCTGATAGCGCGCGCACTCTCCGGTCAGACGCGTTTTCTTCTGTTCCATGCGCCGCTTCATATGCCAGGTCAGCAGCTTCAGCTCCTCGGTCAGATCCGTGCTCTTATCCTGCATTGCCCGAATGGTCTCGGCTACCTCATCCCGCTTTTGTTTCTCTTCCTGATACTCCAGATAATCATTCATACTCTCCTTCATCTGGAGCAGCATCAGCTCTCTTGCCTGAAGATTCCTCGTCGTCTCCAGGCCCCCCGCCAGCATCTCAATCTCAAGAAGCATCTGCGCGGCTCTGTTCTTATCCCCGCACAGCCTGGCGCATGCCATCTTCTTCTTAATCTCCTCAATCCGGACCGTCAGCGCCTCCATTCCCCTCTGGCGCTCCTCACAGTCCCTTCTGCGGCTCTCATAGCACCAGGTGGCTCCCTCATAAGTTCTCGTCAGCTCCCGCTCCTGCTCTGTCTTCTGCGCATACAGCTCCTTCAGGCCGCCGCTCTGTTTTGCGAACTCTTCCAGGAGCTCGGCCTGCCTGTCATGCTGCCCGATTTCCTCTCTGCGCCTGGCAAGCTCTGCCAGCTGATCCTTCATATCCAGCAGCGTATTCGCCATTAAATCCTCCGCATCCGCGCCGTCTGTCCGCAGCAGGAAGGACTTCTGAATAATCTCCTCAATCAGGAGATCCTCCACAACCTTCCTGGTCGTCTTATAATTCGTCTCAAAATACGTTCTGACATGCCCCTCCGTCTTATTGATCCCCCGAATCAGCTCCCAGGTGCTTTCATAAATGCCGTATTCTCCAAGGAATCTCTGGTACTCTCCCTTACGGTCAAACAACCGGACCCGCAGTCCGGGATCCTTTTCTAACTCCTTCAAATACCTGCGAAGCCCGTTATAAGTAATCTTCTCTCCGTCTCTGCTCAGCGGCAGGTTCCGGATGTCATTTTCATTATAGTCCCGGTAGAAGATGCAGTAATTAAAATACTCGATGGACGCGGCATCCTTCGCCTCCTCGCCCTCCCTGACATCCTGCGAGGACTTCCTGGCACAGAATCCGGCTGTCATATATCTCATACCGTCGGTTATCTGAGCGGGATCCAGCTTCCACTCTATCAGAGAATGAATCGTCTGGCTTCCGTCTCCGGTCCGGAACAGCTTCTCGACCGGCTGCTTCTCATCGAGCGTACAGTTCGGAATAATCGTCTGCAGCATCAAAAGCATCAGCACGCTCTTGCCTCCTCCGTTGGCCAGATCATACAGCATATTCCTTCCGAAGGGCCGAAGCATAAAGTCATCATACATCTGCGTCCCGAAATTATATTTCACATTATTGACGCGAATCCGGTTAATCAGCGGCATCCCGCGCACCTCCCTTCTCCCGGCTCTCTTTCAAGATCTCATAGAGGCGTCCCCTCTCCTCCTCGTAATAATTCCGCACAACTGCGTGGAATCGATCCGTCGGGTAGTAGCGTTCCTGAGCCTCCACGAACATTCCCTGCGCCGTAAGAAAATTGAAGACCAGCTTCACATAGCCTGCCTTGGATCCCCGTCCGGCCCGGATCTCTCCGGTCTCCTCACTCGTCACCGCCGGGAGCTCGTCCCACAGCAGAGCAAGCGTCTGAAAGCTGTTCTCCTCCAGCTCATTTCTGGCATACACACTGAGCCCGTCCCGAATCCTCGACAGATTCCCCCCGACCGAATCCGCCGCATCCGGAATCCGGATATACTCCGCATACGTATAGGCCGCGGAATCCTGATAAAAATACAGGATAATATTATAAATAATAAAATAGCACAGATATAATTCCCGGTTCAGGCGCAGACCCATCACGCGCTTGAGTTCCTCATTTGTAAAGCCAAAGACACGATTGTGCCCGCCCGGGGTCACAAACAGCCCGTAATTATATTCATACAGCTTCAGATTCAGCTTCTTGAGCATCACATCCAGAATCTCGCCGACCTCGCTGCTCGTATGATACGCGTCATACAGCGCCGTATTCTTACCGACTGCCCGGTTGATTTCCTCTCCGTTCATCAAAGCCGCGTAAATCTCCACGGCCTTCTCAAGATTTCTTGTATCCATAGATATCCTCTCTATTCCATCGCTCTACAGCCGGGTAAAGTACAGGTTGGATGTAACGAATTCCGAATCCCTCTCCGCTCCCGCAATCACATGGCGGATCAGCGTCTCCTCCTCGTCCTCCCGGTTCCCGAAATCCACGCGGAACCGGAGTCCCCGGTATCTTCCGCTCTCCTCTCTCGGCAGCTTCGCAAGAATTTCTTCCAGGAAGGTCTCCGGCTTCTTCTCCAGCTGCGCCATGTCATACTCCTTCTTCTGGCAGATATGCACCAGGAAGGAGTAGTAATCGCTGTTGCGGAAAATATCATCAAAATACTTCAGCTCCAGAATCTGATTGAACAGCGCCAGATCAAACTGCTCTCTCTGTAACAGCGTATCCAGCAGAGTTCTCAGAATCGCCCGATAATTCTCTCCGATCCGCTCCTCCTCAATCTCATCGTCAAACCGGCGGCTCTCTTCGATATACTCCTCCTCCTTCTCAGGCAGCTCCTCCCGCTCTCCCGGACAGGAAAGCAGATCCGCAAGATTCTCCATCGGAAGCATCTTGCGGATGGCAGGAGCCGTCATTCCAAGCGCAATTCCCGACAGCAGATCCGCGCGATCCACCTCCATCAGCTTCCTCAGATAGTCGCTGAAATCAAAGACCGAACGAAGTCTTGAGAACTTATAGCCCCGAATCCGCTCATCTGCCTGTCTGAGAAGCTGCGTACAATCGGCAAGCAGCCTTCCGTGATTCGCCATCGCCCTCTTCAGCTCCGTATCCAGCCGGTAGATATCCCGGAACACCTCCCGGTATTTCTCATCCGCTCCGCCCTCCCGCGCGGCCTCCTGCGTCTTCTTAAGCGCCTTCACAATCTGCTCCTTATTCCTCGTAAACGCCTCCTGCTCCTCCTCGAACCATCGGATTCCGGTGCGGTTGAACTCCTCCAGCACCTTCACGCCCTCAAATACATTCAGGCTCAGCACCCGAAGCACCTCCTGCTTCTTCACGCGCAGACGGTTCACCTCGCTGTTAATCCTCCTTACAACCTCGATTCCCCCCTGGAAGTTCCGATTCGTGATCATCTTCTCCAGAAGAAGCTGTTCCATCGTAATCTTACTCTCTTCCTTGATCTCCTTCGTATCCAGATAGAACGCAATCGCATCCGAAGTTACGGTATAGACCACCGCCCCGTCCAGGAACATACTGTCGAACAGCCGCATACGCAGCGTCTTCCTCTTCCTGTCCGCCGGATCATAATACTCCGCCGTGAACGGCTTCCCGTCGTTCCTCAATTTATCAAACAAAAAGGACGCAAGCTCCCTGATCTCCGGATCCTCTCTTCGCAGTCCGAAATCCCTCACAAGCACCCCGAGAATGAATTCCATATAACTTCCGTAAGTAACCGCGCGATCGTGAAAATGATTCTCCTCAATGAAGAACCGCAGCACAGCCATCGTCACATAAGCCATATCAACCCCCGCGTACTTACCGTCCTTATACAGATTCAGACTCTGCGACCAGAGGGCAAAAAACGGATAATACCGCATCAGATTCTGCATCCTCTCGCTGTGGCTCTCTGTCATATCCCTGTAAAATTGATCGTCTAATTCCATTGGTATCCTCGATTCTATGATTCCCGTCTCTCCCCTGTTATTCTCATTATAGTAGATTATTCCGATAATTTGAAGCATTTTTCGACATAAAATATAAAATCTATGGTCGAGAACACCGCCGCCCATGAGGATTACGAGGAAGCGGCTGAAATAATAAAATAACCCCTTATTTCCTTCCTTGCGTCTTGTGTTATTCGGGATAAAGAACTATAATAAAGCCTGCGGACGAACGTTTTACAAACGTATCGTTTTACAAACGTATCGTTTTGCAAACGTATCGTTTTACAGCTGTATCGCTTTGCAGACTGATTTCAAAGTACATTTTCGGAAATGAGGGATTGTGTATGGAAGAAGAACTGACACAGGAGGAAAGAAAAATTAAAGCCGGAATTTTGTTCTGTCCGGCGGATCCGGATCTGGTAGCCCTGAAACGCAGAGCCCACAACCTGAACGTGGATTACAACATGACCCATGAGGATGAATTCGACAAGCGGGACGCCATTCTCAGAGAAATCCTGGGAGAGATGGGGGAAGGTGTGCGTATCCAGGGTCCTATTGCCTTCCATTACGGCAGGCACACGAAAATCGGCAGGAATGTCTTTGCAAACTTTAACTTCACCGTTCAGGATGACGCAGAAGTGACGATTGGAGATAACTGCAACTTTGGCCCCAATGTCACCATTGTAACACCCATCCATCCCATGGTGGCTTCTGAGCGCCGGGCTATCCGCACCGCTCAGGGAGAGGAGAAGCTGCTGTGCTACGCAAAACCCGTACACATTGGCAAAGACTGCTGGTTTGGCGCCTCTGTCACTGTATGCCCCGGAGTAACCATCGGGGACAACTGCGTCATCGGCGCGGGCAGCGTGGTAACCCGGAACATTCCTGCCAACAGCTTCGCGGCCGGCGTACCCTGCCGGGTAATCCGTGAAATCACGGAAGCCGACAGCATGAGGCACAAGCCGGATATTCTGGCGGACAACCAGGTGATTGACACAGAAGAGTAAGAGAATCTGAAAGAGAGAAAGGAAACGATCTATGACGCCACCCGAACGCAGAGCGGCAGGTCTGCCCTATGTATATAACGACCCCTCTATTTTAAAAGAGCAGTACGGCTATCAGGATATGCTCGCGGAATACAACCGCACCATGCCCTCAGACCACGACAAACGCCGGGAGATACTGAACAGGATCATGGGAGATGTCGGCGAAGACTGCACCATTGACACACCCGTTCACGCGAACTGGGGACTGCACCACGTCCACTTCGGAAGCCATATCTACTGCAATGCCATGGTATCCTTCGTCGATGACGGCGATATTTATGTGGGAGACTACTGCATGA
Source organism: uncultured Lachnospiraceae bacterium (assembly GCA_944380155.1). Lineage (GTDB taxonomy): Bacteria > Bacillota > Clostridia > Lachnospirales > Lachnospiraceae > Caccomorpha. Next base: position 2,800 of record CALWGS010000055.1, on the reverse strand, counting down.
TTGGCCCCGGGGCTGTATTCGCCACCGCCGGTCATACGGACCATCCCAGACTGAGAACGCTGCGCTATGTGTACAATCTCCCCATCCATATCGGGAAGAACGTATGGATCGGTTCCGGAGTTCAAATCATGCCCGGAGTCACCATCGGAGACAACAGCGTAATCGGGGCGGGCTCTGTCGTCACAAAGGACATCCCTGCCAACGTAGTAGCAGTTGGAATCCCCTGCCGGGTACTGCGGGAAATCGGGGAACACGATCGGATGTACTACTATCAGAATCGGGAGCTGGACTTCGACCCGGAGGGCGAGGAACTTCCCCTTTGAGATAGTGTAACTTTACTGTCTTCGCAAAAAGTTTACCTGATCATTTCACTCCGTCTGTATATAATAGAAGTAGGGAATTCCTACTTCCCTACTTCTAAAAAACGGAGGTGTACTTAATGTCTGAATCAACCATTATTTATGCTATGCAGAAGTTTCAGGAACAGATGAAAGGCCAAGCAGAAAAAGCCGGATTCACATCGGAAGAGGATGTTGCTGACTGGATCACAAAGACACGCCGCGAGGAGAACTCCACCCTCTAATCTTTCCTTGCAACCCTGTATGTGTAATACACATCAATCGGAACCGACACAATCAAGATCCCCATCGACCACGCCATACAGGAAAAGCCCTCCGTAACACAGCATACCAGAAGAATGAGAACTCCGGTTATCATCAGGGAAATTCCCCCGAACCGCTGGCTCTTCTTCCATGTCGTCTCATTCTTCATGCTCCAGGGCGTTCTCAGTCCCATCAGGGAATTCTTACGAACCTTGGGCATGATATTACCGGTGACAATCAGCAGGATCCCCAGAAACACAAAAACGAGCCGGTTCAAATCGATCGGTACGTCCGACAGATTCTCCACTCTGTTAAATGCCGCATACAGAAAGTAGCCTGTCATCACATTGAACACCAGAAGGGCGAAAATTCCCGTTATCATACCAACCTTCTCATTGTTCTTCCCGGTTCCTTCCTGTCTGGCAGAATGCTTCGCAGTTCCAAGCAGGAGTAAACCAAAGACAAAGGTAATCCCCGGAAGCAACAGCGTTTCATACTTGCTGCCCCAGCGCGTCACCTCATTATCCCAGCCATAGTGAGCCGGAATCTGATCCGGCAGGAATATCAGGGAAATCAGCGTAACCGGCAAAGGCAGACACATCAGAATATAGAACACAAGCTTGGATCGTTTCATAACTGACCTCCTCGCAAATCTCTCATCCACAGAATGACCTCATCCAGGATAGAGAGATTTAACTCATAATAAATATAATTCTTATATCGGGTTTCATAAATCAAATCTGCTTTTTTCAGTTTGGAAAGATGATACGACAGCGCCTGCGGCGTCATATTCATCTCCACAGCCAAATCACCTGCGCTCTTTTTCCCTCCCTTCAATTTCGAAAGAATGGTTCTTCGGGTGTCATCCGACAAAGCAGCCAAGACCTCGGGTATCGCCAATTCATCACTCTCCTCCTTCTATTTCAAATTTTTCTTAAATAGATTGTAGCATCCGCCGCCTGTATCGTCAATAGCTATTTCAAAAATATTTTAAATAGCCGTCATAACAATCGGCGCCGCGGACAAAAGCCTGCGGCGCCGAAATCGTATTCTCAATTCTATTGTAATGTTAATCCGTGCGGATGTTAATCCGTGCGGATAAAATCCGTGCGTTCTGCTTTGAATACCTACCATGGACGTTACCTCTACAGTTAGCTCGGCCCAGGCACCCTTACGGCACACAGGAGATTTCGCTTAGTGCTGCTTCATTCCTGACCTGACACGGTTCACGAAGTCCTGTTGCGCAAGACCCAGACGTCAACACCACTTATAAAGGGCAGCTCCACAATAGCATACCCGGGGCAGAACATCACCCCCGCTGTAGCGGATTGCGGGTACAGGGCACCGCTATCTCCCCGGCTGCACGGAAATTTGTTGACTGTCTTTCGGGATTCCTCCCGTTCTGATACGACTGGCCGCTCGTTGGCTCTCCAGCCGTGTTATTCAGTATAAGAGGTTTTGCACAGGTTGTCAAGTGGGAAATTTCGTCTCTGTCCCTCAGGTTCCATACATAATCGCTCCTGCATTCGTCCATACTATCAGGAAAAAAGGATAGTAACCCCTATGATCACAAATCACTCCCCACATCCGCGCCTTCGCCTCCTGTTTGTCTTCCTATCCCTGCTGACTTTCCTGGTATTCGGAATTGAACTGGCGGAACAGCGCACCGAGACACTGGCTTACCATGCGCCGGACTCTGAGCCGATCGATCTCCTTCCCATCCTCGCGAAGGAGGTCTACACCGAAGAAGACTATTCTATCCTGCTTTGCCAGACCGGTCTTGGCAGGCCGGCGGTGGATGATCTGCGGCTGGAGGAGGATTACACGCAACGTATGCTGTCCTTCCAGCAGGATTTCTTCGCTCCGGTGCATTACACCTGTGAGGCATTCTTATCTGTCAGCAGCCAGGAGTTCCTCACCACGCCGGACGGGAACAGGACGACGGGATATGAGCTCGCGCCGTTAAAAGACGGCGATATCCTGATTACCAAAGCCTCCCATACCCTTGGCTTTCGCAACGGCCATGCCGGAATCGTAATAGATGCCGAACACGGACTGACCCTTGAGGCAGTCAGTCCCGGGAACCCAAGCGAAATCCAGTCCACAGACGGGTGGCGCAGTTATCCGAGCTTAATCATCCTAAGACTCAGAGAAAACGCGGCAGAATTATCCACCCAGAAAGACCTGTCAGAAACAGG
>CALWGS010000054.1 GCA_944380155.1 uncultured Lachnospiraceae bacterium | reverse complement strand
CCAGCCACAGCTCAACAACAGGGCCATACCTCCCGTCCAGAAGCTCTGTAAGCTGGTTCTTCATATATTCGATGTACGCTCTGGTATCTGAATAGCACGGCTCGTGACGATCCCAGAGAGAATAATACAGTCCCAGCTTCACACCATACTTCCGGCATGCCTTGGATACCTCCGCCACGACATCCGCAGGATTCGATGAGTGGGACACCCCATAGTCCGTATAACGGGTATGCCACATACAGAAACCGTCATGATGCTTGCAAATCAAGATGACCTGGTTCATTCCCGCATCATAAGCAGTCTTCACCCACTGTTCCGCATGAATAACGGGAGGCGCATAGGACAATGGGGGGAGTGTCCCGTCAGACCATTCCACTCCATGAAACGTATTAATTCCAAAATGAAGAAACATCCCGTACTTGCGCTCAATCTGTTTTTGCTGTACCGGAGTCGGCACGGAGGATGGCTGCTGCGTAATGAGTTGATTCATAACTATCTCCTTTGCTTTGCTTAAAGTTCCGGCAGTTTAGAGAAAACCCCCCTGATTCCCGCGCGTACCCGGCGTTCCTCAGGGGGGTTCTTATTCTCATGGGCCAGATTACTTCAGAGTAACCTTAGCTCCCTCAGCCTCGATCTTAGCCTTGATGGACTCAGCCTCTTCCTTGGAGACAGCTTCCTTCAGAACCTTCGGAGCGCTGTCAACTGCGTCCTTCGCTTCCTTCAGACCCAGTCCGGTTACTTCACGAACAACCTTGATAACCTTAACCTTGTTAGGACCAACCTCAGTCAGCTCAACGTTGAACTCGGTCTTCTCTTCCTCAGCAGGTGCAGCAGGACCGGCAGCAGCAACAACTACGCCAGCGGAAGCGGATACGCCGAACTCTTCCTCACATGCCTTTACTAACTCATTCAGCTCTAATACAGTCATGCTCTTAATAGCATCGATAAATTCCTGATTTGTCATGATTCCATTCCCTCCATTATGATAGTGATAGAATATAAGTTCCGGGCCCCGGCCCGGCCGGTTATGCGGCTACGCCGCGATTAAGCCGCTTCTCCTCCGTTCTTCTCCGCAATCTGCTTGAGAACACGGGCCAGATTCGCGATGGGAGCCTGCATGCTTCCAAGCAGTCTGGATATAAGAACCTCTCTCGACGGGATTGTAGCAATCGTCTCCATTCCCTTCTCATCGTAGTAGGTTCCTTCCACTACGCCGCCCTTGAACTCAAGGTTCGGAGCCTTCTTCGCAAACTCCGCAAGAATTCTTGCCGGAGCGGTTGCGTCATCGATTCCGAATGCAATCGCCGTAGGGCCTTCTAACTTGCCGTCTAACTGCGCAAACGCGGTGCCTTCAAATGCACGCTTCAGCAGGGTGTTCTTGTACACCTTGTAGACAACGCCTGCTTCTCTTAACTGCTTACGAAGAGCGGTATCTTCTTCTACAGTCAGTCCGCGGTAATCCACAAGAACCGCTGCGCTGGCCTTCTCAACGTATCCCTTAATCTCGTCAACGATAGGCTGCTTTAATTCAACCTTTGCCATTCCTGTACACCTCCTTAAAGATTAGTCAAATCATAAAACGGTGTCAAAGACGAATGAATGAAAAACTGCCTCCTGCGAGACAGGAGGCAGCATAAGAATTCACCGGTTCATAACTCTTATCTGTAATCATTCCTCGGCAGGCGGGTTCTCCTTACGCCTTACGGCACCTGCTGTCTTCGGCAGTTTATTGATGGATTATCGCTAATCCGCATGCTAGTATAGCATGAATCTATTGGTGTGTCAATCACTAATTCAAAATCAGCCTAACTTCGCGGTATTAACCTTGATTCCGGGGCCCATTGTAGAAGCAATCGTCACGCTTCTTAAATACTGTCCCTTCGCAGCGGCCGGCCTTGCCTTAATGATTGCACCCATAAGCGTCTGGAAGTTGTCTGCGAGCTGCTCCTCCGTGAAGGAAGCCTTGCCGATCGGCACATGGATAATGTTGGTCTTATCCAGTCTGTATTCGATCTTACCTGCCTTAATATCCTTAACAGCCTTCGCAACGTCCATGGTAACCGTTCCGGCCTTCGGGTTAGGCATTAAGCCCTTCGGTCCGAGTACACGTCCTAAACGTCCGACAATACCCATCATATCCGGGGTTGCTACAACGACATCGAACTCAAACCAGTTCTCCTTCTGGATTCTGGGAACCAGATCATCCGCTCCCACATAATCCGCTCCGGCTGCCTCGGCCTCCGCTGCCTTGTCTCCCTTGGCGAATACAAGAACACGGACGGTCTTACCTGTTCCGTGAGGAAGCACAACCGCGCCGCGGACCTGCTGATCTGCGTGACGGCTGTCAACACCTAATCTGATATGAGCCTCGATGGTCTCATCGAACTTTGCGACTGCTGTCTTCTTAACTAACGCGACTGCCTCGCCCGCATCATACTGTACGGTCCTGTCCACTAACTTGGCAGTCTCAACATATTTCTTTCCTCTTTTCATTTCATTAACCTCCTGGTGGTATTATCGGGAGCTTCCACGGCCTGCGTAACGCAGCCGGAAGGCCTGCGCCTTCGTCCGGACTAAGGATGGATCCGGATGCCCTCTCCCACGCGCTGCCGTATGCCTTGCAGCAACCTGATCTCTGTCTGATTAATCTACAACCTCGATGCCCATGCTTCTTGCGGTTCCCGCAATCATGCTCATCGCGCTCTCAACGCTTGCCGCGTTCAGATCGGGCATCTTAAGCTCTGCAATCTTCCTTACCTCGTCCTTGGAAATCTTCGCAACCTTGGTCTTGTTAGGAGCCGCGGATGCACTCTGAAGATTACAAGCCTTCTTCAGCAAAACGGCTGCCGGAGGGGTCTTTGTAATGAAGCTGAAGCTTCTGTCCTGATATACCGTGATAACGACAGGGATAATCATGCCCGCCTGATCTGCCGTTCTCGCGTTGAATTCCTTCGTAAACTGTACAATGTTGACACCGTGCTGACCAAGTGCCGGTCCTACCGGAGGAGCCGGTGTTGCCTTCGCCGCAGGAATCTGTAATTTAATGTAACCTGTAACTTTCTTTGCCATGATAGCATTACCTCCTAAAATGTGGTACTGGCGGGAGTGAAACCCCTCCCACGATCCGTACGGATACGGACCTGTGTATTTCGGAAAACGCCGCGGCCAAATAATGGCTCTCACAGCGGCCAGCTTCGCTGGTCTTTACGCCTGGACTCTTACATCTGTAAAGCTGATCTCAACCGGCGTCTCGCGGCCGAAAATATCAATATTGATAGTAACGGTCTGCTTCGCATTATTAATTGTCCGGATAATACCCTGCATATTCTCCCACGCACCGTTCACAACTGTCACGGTATCGCCTACCTCGAAATCGACGATGACTTCGTCCTTCTGGATTCCCATGCTCTCCATCTCTTCTTCCGTCAGGGGAACCGGCTTGGATCCGGGACCGACAAAGCCTGTAACTCCTCTTGTGTTGCGCACAACATACCAGGTATCATCATTCATGATCATATACAGCAATACATAGCCCGGGAACATCTTCTTCTGTGCTTTTTTCTTAACACCGTTCTTGACTTCGATGACATCCTGCAGGGGAACGGATACCTCCAGAATCTGGTCCTGGAGCTTTCTGTTCTCGATGGTCTTCTCAATGTTCGCCTTCACCTTATTCTCATAACCCGAATAGGTATGAACGACATACCACTTGGGCTCTTCCGGCATGTTAGCTTCTGACATAATCTCACCCTTATCCCGTTAAACAATCGGCAGTACGTCAATACCGAACTTGATGACCGCATCCAGAGCCGCAATCACAAGGCTCAGGACAATCGATATCACAATTACGGCCGCAGACTGCTTAACCAGGGATTCCCTGTCGGGCCAGACAATCTTCTTGAATTCTGCCTTCAGGCCCTTGAACCAGCCCTTCCTCGAAGTCTTAGGAGCTTTCTCTGTGGTGTTAGCAGTTGTTTCTCCCATTCTTTAACTTTCCTTCCCTGCCCGTCCGACTCCCGCATTCCAACTATGCTCGCATCATTCGGACATGAAACATATTATTTGGTTTCTTTGTGTACGGTGTGCGCCTTGCAGAACTTGCAGTACTTCTTGATCTCCATTCTCTCAGGATGATTCTTCTTTTCCTTCGTAGTGTTGTAGTTACGCTGCTTGCACTCCGTACATGCCAATGTGATCTTAACTCGCACGACTTCCACCTCCGTTATAATTTGAATGTGTCATGCCCAAAAATTCAGGCTGTATTTTTAGGCATAAAAAAAAGACCTCTTCCTTAGCTCGTCTACTATAACATACATCACAGCTTCGCGTCAATAGGTATTTTCAATTTTTTACAAAGACCCGAGCAGCGAATATACAATCAGCCCAGCCGCTCCGCACCCGGCCATCACCAGGATGGGATCCTTCTTCCACTTTCTTAATGTAAAGAGCGCCACGGCAAAGAACACGACGCCCGGCCAGTCAATCGCTTCCGGATCTGCCGAAGGCTGCCCGCTTTGAAAGACTGCCAGTGTGACAAGGCTCAGACCGGATGCCGCGATCATCGCAATCACCGCCGGCTTCAGTCCGTTCAGAATCCCCTGTACAATATCCAATCCCTGATAGCGGTCATATAAGAACGCAAGAAGCAGCACAATCACAAGAGACGGCAGGATACAGCCGAGCGTCGCGGCGGCCGCCCCAGGAATTCCCGCGATCCGGATTCCCGTGAAGGTTGCGGAGTTAATCGCAATCGGCCCGGGCGTCATCTGGGATATGGCAATGACATCCGCAAACTCCTCCATCGTCAGCCAGTGATGCAGATCCACCACCTGCTCCTGAATCAGCGGCATGGTCGCGTACCCGCCCCCGATGCTGAATAATCCGATATAGAGAAAGCTGACAAACAGCTCCAGATAAATCATTCTCCTCTTCCTCCCTTTCCGTGCGCCCTGTCCATCGTGAATCCGGCCCCAATCGCTCCAGCCGCTCCGCATACCAGAATAATCATCACAACGTTCACCCCAAATACGGCGGAAGCCAGGAACGCTCCGCACATCATTAACAGGGGGAATATCTGTTTCTTGCGAAGCAGCCCGCCCGCCATATGAATCACCACATCCACGACCACCGCCGCAACTCCCGCCTGCATTCCGCGCAGGACATACCCGACGATCCGGCTGTCCTGAAACGCGGTATACCCAACGGAAATCACAGACAGGATCAGAAACGGCGGCAGCACCGTCCCCAGCACGGAGATCAGCACGCCCAAAGCCCCGGCCAGTCTCCGGCCGATAATAATCGAAGCATTCACCGCAATCGCTCCAGGCGATGACTGGGCAATTGCCATCATATCCATCATCTCATCCTCTTCAATCCAGTGATACTCCTCCACGAACTTTTTCTTCATTAAGGGAATAATTACAAAGCCTCCCCCGAATGTAAATGCACTGATATAAAAGGTGGAAGCAAACAGCTTCCGGTAAAACCTTGCATCACGCCGCATCCCTTCATCCTCCCTGATTTCTGTTCTGCCTCTACTATAACCCTTGCCCTCTTATAAGTAAAATAATATAATTTAATTATTATAATATTATTTTACTTATGATAGTGTCCCCGAAGCGGGGAGGAACCAGGAGGTCATTATGACAATTCGGCATCTGCGCATTTTTCTTACAGTCTGCAAAGAAAGGAACCTGACGGCCGCGGCCAGGATACTGTACATCTCCCAGCCTGCCGTGAGCCTTGCTTTGAAGGAGCTGGAACGCTGCTACGGCGTCCGGCTTCTGGAGCGCTTTCCCCACCGGCTCAGTCTGACCGACGCGGGAGAGAACCTGTACCGCTATGCCCTGCATATTGTTTCTCTGTTCGATGAAATGGAGGATTCCATGAAGAACCGATCCGCACGCGGCAGTCTTCGAATCGGCTGCTCCTTAAGCATCGGGAGTTCGCTGCTTCCCGGGTACCTGCACCGCTATTCCGCTCTTTTCCCGGATGTGCGCCCCTATGTTATGATTAACAGCTCGGATATTCTGGAGCGCATGATTCTGAGCAACGATCTGGATCTGGCCCTGATCGAAGGCATGGTTCATTCCGACGATATTCTCTCCGAACCCTTTGGAGAGGACGAACTGGTGCCCGTCTGCCACCCGCAGCACCCCCTCCTGCGTCAAAGTCCCGTCCCTCTCCTGACGCTGGAACGGGAGTTCTTTCTGATGCGCGAAAAAAACAGCGGAACCCGGGAAATTGTTGAGTCCACGCTGCTGATTCATAATTTTATTCCCAGAACCCTCTGGGAGAGCACAAGCACAGATGCGATTATAAACGGTGTGGCAGAGGGAATCGGCATCTCCATTCTTCCGGGCACACTGATCAGGGAAGCGCTGGCCCGCGGACGGATCGCGAGCTTCGCCATTGAGGGAGTGACCCTTAAGCGCCAGCTTCGAATCATCCGCCACAAAAGCAAGTACCTGACCGCTCCGGCAGAGGGTTTCCTCTCCCTTCTGTCCGTCCGCCGTTAGCCCATAAAATTCCTGTCCCTGACACATTCCTGACATTTCTATTCTTTATAATCGGGATACCGAATATACAAGTTCTATAGCATTATAAAACCGCGCCAGTCGCCGGCGCAGAAAGGAGGATATATGAAGAAACGATCCGTTCGAAGGAGATGGTATCTGGTTCTGCTCTCCATCATCCTGCCTGTTATCGTTCTGCTGTCCGGCGGCAGCGGGCAGGATTCTTCCCCTTCCGTCCCGGGAGAGATCGTCATTCTGTGGGATTCCCCCATGGAAGCGTGTCAGGCCGGGGAACGACTGAGTGAAGCGGATCTTGAGCTGGCCATTCTGGAACATGACGGAGACTATACCCTGTGTTCTCTCGCAGGAAACTCCATGGAACTTAGTTCCATGGAACTTAGTTCCATGGAACCCGGTTCCATAGAGCGCTGCATCAGCCTGCTGAACGAGACGGAAGGCGTTCTCGCCGCCGAACCGAATTACATACTACAGCCCCTTTCCATTACGAACGACACCTGCTCCGATACCCAATGGGCCCTTGACAATTCCGGGCAGTATACCCATATTTCGGGAAGCAGCCGCGGCATCATCAGCTCCACTCCGAATGTTGATATGGATATGCCCGAAGCCTGGAGCCTGTATGAGTCGCTGGATGTGTCCCCCCGAGAAGTAATTGTCGCGGTAATTGACACCGGTATTGATTACAAGCATCCCGATTTGAAGGAGCATATGTGGAAGAACCCGGGGGAGATTCCGAACGACGGAATCGATAACGACGGCAACGGATACGTTGATGATGTCTACGGATGGGACTATTACAATGACGACAACACAGTCTGCCACTATGAATACAATTCCATCAGCAAGTCCTATCTGCATTCGCGGAAGGATGATGACGATCACGGTACGCATGTGGCGGGAATTATCGCGGCCGTTCAGAATAACGGAATCGGAATTGCGGGAGTTGCCTCGAACACGAATGTCCGGCTGATGTCCCTTAAGATACACGGCGGAACGGACAGGCGCGGTACGGTTGCGGATGCGATCAAAGCGATCCGGTACGCTCAGAACATGGGGGCTCAGATCTGCAATATGAGCTGGGGTACTTCCACATACAGTGAGTCGCTTGAGCTCGCCATGAAGGAATCCTCCATGCTCTTCGTCTGCGCGGCCGGCAATGACGGCCTGAATAACGATATCACCCCGTTATATCCGGCTTCCTACGATCTGGATCATATCATCTCCGTCACCTTCCTCGACGCGAACGGCCTCATGACGCCCAGCTCGAATTACGGCCTGGCCGTGAATGTCGCCGCGCCCGGTTCCGACATCTACAGCACAGTCGTCGGAGGCTACGGCACTATGAGCGGATCCTCCATGGCCGCTCCCCATATCACGGGAATCGCCGCCATCCTGTACTCCCTTGACGATCATCTGTACCCGGACACCGTGCAGCGGGTTATTACACAGAACACCAAGTACTTTGTGGAGACACTCAACGGCGGCTTCGTTGTGGAGAGGCTGAACGGCTTCGTCGCTTGCCCCGGCATTCCAAGCGCGTATCTTGCGCTGGAAGACCGGGATGAACTGCAGACGGATACACAGGCTCCCGCCCTTACATTTGACGTGTCCTATGATCAGGCTCTGCTGAACGTACACCTTACTCCATCGGATGAAGGCGGCTCGGGAATCCGCACGATCCGTTATTCCATCGGAACCAGGGACACCGATTTCTTCTGCCGCGGCACAGAAGGAATCCGGATTGAGGACTCCGTACTCTCATTGAACAAGGCCGGAACCTACACCTTCTATATCAGCGACTACGCCGGCAATGAAGCGGTCTTTCTCTACAAGGTGGAGGATGATGAGATTCCTCCGGACATCGAAGCCTCTTATTCCGTATCCGGAGACTATGACACGATTACGATAAGCTTTCGCGCTTATGACGAAGACAGCGGCGTGAAGCAGGTGAAGTACCTGCC
>CALWGS010000053.1 GCA_944380155.1 uncultured Lachnospiraceae bacterium | reverse complement strand
ATACGGCGAAGAAATGGGATGATTTCCGGAATTACGAGATTGTCCTTGACAGCGGAAAGCTCGGAATCTCCGGATGCGCGGCCGTGCTGGAAGGGTTGTTCCGGGGAACCCGGGAATGACGGAAGGTTTATGAAATCGGACAGTTCCCGCGGCAGAGTGTTCGGGTGCCGGAATCAGGGAATGGGTCTGTAAAACAGAGAGGAAGATTTAACTATGCTTGAATTAAAGGATATTAAGAAGGAATATCCGGGAGGCGGCGAGACCGTAGAAGCGCTGAAAGGAATCAGCCTGACCTTCCGGAGGTCGGAATTCGTGTCGGTTCTGGGACCGTCGGGCTGCGGAAAAACGACCATGCTCAATATTATTGGAGGGCTTGACCAGTATACGGAGGGAGATCTGGTGATCAACGGCCGCTCCACGAAGGATTTCAGGGATCGGGACTGGGATACCTACCGGAATCATTCGATTGGCTTTGTCTTTCAGAGCTACAATCTGATTCCGCACCAGACGGTGCTGCAGAATGTGGAGCTTGCGCTGACCTTGTCCGGGGTGTCGAAGGCCGAGCGCAGGGCGCGGGCGAAGCAGGCGCTTGAGGAGGTCGGACTGGCATCCCAGATGAAGAAGAAGCCGGGGGAAATGTCGGGCGGACAGATGCAGCGCGTTGCGATTGCCAGGGCGATTGTGAATAATCCGGATATTATTCTGGCGGATGAGCCTACGGGCGCCCTCGATACGGAGACAAGCGTTCAGGTCATGGAGATCCTCAAGAAGATAGCGGAGGATCGTCTGGTCATCATGGTTACTCATAATCCTGAGCTGGCGGATCGCTATTCAACCCGGATTATCCGGATGCTTGACGGTGTGATTACGGGAGATTCCGATCCGCTCTCCGACGAGGAACTGCGGGCAGAGAGGGCGGACCTGGAAGCGCAGGCAAAAGAAGAGAGAGAGAAGCATAAGATGGGCAGGAAGCCTTCGATGTCATTTCGGACTTCCTTCGGCCTGTCGCTGAAGAATCTGTTCACCAAGAAGGGGCGCACGGCTCTGACCTCGTTCGCAGGCAGCATCGGTATCATCGGAATCGCTCTGATCTATGCCGTATCGCATGGAACGACCACTTATATTGACATGGTGCAGGAAGATACGCTGGCCTCCTATCCGCTGACGCTGCAGGCCCAGTCAATGGATCTGACTTCCATGATGCAGACTTTCATGGGACTGGCCCAGTCGGATATGGAGCACGAGAGGGATGCGGTGTATCAGAAGCCGATGGTATATGATATGGTCAATGCCATGAATTCCGCAGAGACCACCCAGAATGATCTTCGGACCTTCAAGGCTTATGTCGAGGATGTCTGGATGGATCCGGAGAACGAGAACAATCTGCGGAATGCGATCAGCGGGATTCAGTATACCTATGATATGGATTTGCTGGTGTATACCGAGAATGTGGACGGTACGATTCTGCGATCGGATTCCAACGAGCTGATGCAGGAGCTGCTTTTGGAATATTTCGGGGTGGATATGTCGTTGGTCAGCAGCATGTCGGAGGATTCGGGAATGTCCATGATGTCCGCCGGAGCTTCTCTGTGGGAGGAGATGCTGTCCGGAGAGAATGGCAGGCTGGTGAGCCCTCTGCTGGAGAATCAGTATGATGTGATATACGGATCCTGGCCGACGGACTATAACGAGATCGTGCTGGTTGTGGATGAGAATAATGAGATTGATGATATGGCGCTGTATGCGCTCGGATTGAAGTCAAAAGAAGAGATTGATGCGATTATGAGGGCAGCCATTGACCAGACGGAGCTTGCGGTGGAGGAGCAGAGCTGGACGTATGAGGAGATCTGTGACATGGAATTCCGCGTGATCCTGAATTCGGACTGTTATGTGGAGGATGAGAACACCGGGAATTATGTGGATCTGAGAGAGACTTCTGCCGGATTGAAATATCTCTATGATAACGGGATTTCTCTTACGGTGTCCGGAATTATCCGGCCGAACGAGAACGCCTCCTCTTCCATGCTGACGGGGTCTATCGGCTATACCAGCGAGCTGACGGAATACATTGTGGAGCCTTCAAAAGAGGCGGATGCCGTTGCCGCACAGCTTGCGAATCCGGATCTGGATATCTTCACCGGCCTTCCGTTCCAGGAGAATACCAGTGAGCTGACGCAGGCTGAGAAGGAAGAAGAATTCCGGGCCTATGTTGCACAGCTGGATGAAGCAGGCAGGGCGGAGGCTTATCTGAGTATCATGAGCATCCCTTCGCAGGAGCAGATTGATCAGGCGGTGAATCAGGCTGTGGGAGATATGGAGCGCACCGAGCTGGAGGAGACCATGGCGCAGTCCATTGCGGGACAGACCGGAATGAGCAGTGAGGAAATTCTTGATTATACGTCATCAATGAGTGATGAGGAACTGTACGGCCTGTTCGCTGAAATGGTCACGGAGCAGTTCCGGGTGCAGTACGCGGAAGGCGTGCGGACCCAGATGAGCGCGATGAGCACACAGCAGCTTGCCTATGCGCTGGATATGGCGATGGACACCTACACGCCGGAGCAGTTCGGGCAGTATTATGATGAGGTGTTGGAATTCTCGGAATCAAGCTATGAAAGTAATCTGCGCGAGCTGGGCTATGTGGATCTGGAGGATCCGGCTTCTATTAACCTGTACGCGTCTTCGTTTGAGAACAAAGAAGTGATAGAGGATGCGATCGCGGCCTATAATGAAACAGCGGAGGAAATGGAGCAGATTACGTATACGGATTACGTCGGGCTGATTATGTCCTCTGTTACCTCGGTGATTAACGCGATTACTTACGTCCTGATTGCCTTCGTTGCGGTTTCGCTGATCGTGTCATCTATTATGATTGGCGTGATTACGCTGATTTCGGTGCAGGAGAGGACGAAGGAGATCGGGATTCTGCGCGCAATCGGAGCGTCTAAGAGGAATGTGTCGAGTATGTTCAACGCGGAGACCATGATTATCGGATTTACATCGGGAGCGCTTGGCGTGCTGATTACGTATCTTCTGTGTATTCCGATCAATCTGATTCTGCATCATCTGACCGGAATTAACACCCTGAGCGCGTACCTTCCGATTCCGACCGCGGTGATTCTGGTGCTGATCAGCATGGGACTGACTCTGTTCTCCGGAATTATCCCGTCAAGAAGCGCGGCAAGGAAGGATCCGGTGGTGGCGCTCCGAACGGAATAATCCGAACGGAATAATCCGAACGGAATGATCCATACGGAATAACATGGTGGTGTTTAATGAAAACTTAAGAAATTCTTCTATTTACGGCGTTCCGGTTCTGTGATACAATGGATCTGGTTTTGGTTTGGTTGTGTTATCAGGAGGAATTGAATGAACCGTACGGAATTTTTGAAGACCCTGCAGGAATCCATGGAGGGAGAGATGCCTGCTTCGGAGATTGCGGGGAATGTACAGTATTATAAAGATTATATCGACTCTCAGTCCGCACAGAAGGGCGAACAGAGGGTCCTGGAAGAGCTTGGCGATCCGAGGCTGATTGCGAGGACGCTGATTGACACTTATAAATTAACGAATGATCCTCCCGCAGGATCTTCCGGCTTCGGAACCGGACAGGGAAGCGCTGCCGGATATGATTCTGCGGAGAATTCCGGGGGATATTATAACACCGGGGATGGTGGAAGGAATACGGCGGGGGATCCCTTCCATATACACGGAAGGATTCACAGAATGCCGCGGTGGGCCGGATACCTGATTTTGGCGCTTTTCATCCTGCTGGTTATTGTGGTGATCACGGTTCTCGGGCGCATGGCGTTCTGGCTGCTTCGGCTTGCCTTCCCTTTTCTGCTGTTTCTGCTGCTGATTCAGCTGGTATTCGGGGGGCGCAGGAGATAGGCCTGAGAGGGGCTGCCGGTAAACGGTGTTTGTTTATCGGCAGCCCCTTTGTGCTTTTTATCCTGACACATCCTATCTGTGATACATTGCCATATAGCTTCCGTGCGCAGCGATGAGCTCGTCGCACAGCCTCACAATGTCGTCGATATTGAGCTCTGCTGCCGTGTGAGGCTCGAGCATGGCGGCCTGGTAGATACTCTCGATCTTCCTGGTTCTGGCGGCTTCGATGGTCATGAGCTGGGCGTTGATGTTCGTCATGTTCAGGCCCGCAAGCTGAACGGGAAGGCGTCCGACATGGGTGGGATGAATTCCCATATTATCGACAAGGCAGGGGACTTCCACGCAGGCATCGGAAGGAAGGTTGTCGATCAGCCCGGTATTGAGTACATTGCCGCCGATTTTGTAGATAGATCCGGTGGTGATGGATTCCATGATATAGGATGCGTATTCATTGGATCGGGAATGGGTTACCCTGCCGTCCTTGAGGATGTCGTCCCGTTCCTTCTCCCAGCCGGCGATCTGCCGGATACATCTGCGGGGATATTCGTCAAGGGGGATGTTGAACCGTTCAATCATCTCCGGGTAGCGGCTCTTAATAAAGAGAGGGTTGTACTCTGCGTTATGCTCGCTGGATTCCGTGCAGTAATAGCCGAACCGCCGGATATACTCATAGCGGACCATATCCGAGTGCTTTTCGGAGGCATTCTTCTTGGCGGCCCGGATCCGGATTTCCGGATATAAATCATTGCCGTCCTTGTCATAGATCTCAAGCAGCCAGCCCATATGGTTGATTCCGGCAATGAACTCCCGTCTTCCTTCGAGCTTATCCTCCATGCCCAGACCCGTGAGCAGATCTCTCGAGCAGGTCTGAACACTGTGGCAGAGACCGACGGTTTTCACGCCGGTGTAGCGCTGAAGATAGCCGCTGAGCATTGCCATGGGATTCGTATAGTTTAAGAACCAGGCGTCAGGGCATACCTCCTCCATATCGCGGGCAAAGTCTTCCAGGACGGGGATGGTTCTTAGGGCCCGCATGATGCCGCCGATGCCCAGGGTGTCCGCGATGGTCTGCCTGAGTCCGTACTTCTTGGGGATCTCGAAATCGATGATGGTGCAGGGGTCATAGAATCCGACCTGAATGGCGTTCACCACGAAATCTGCCCCGCGCAGGGCTTCCCTGCGGTTCTCTTCCCCCAGCCAGGCCGTGATGGAAGCCCGGGAGTCATTGATATTCGCGTTAATCGCGTTCAGAATGACTTCGGAATCCTTCAGACGCTGCGCGTCGATATCATAGAGCGCGATTTCGCTGTCGCGCAGGGCAGGCGTACACATACAGTCTCCCAGTACATTTCTTGCAAATACGGTGCTTCCCGCACCCATAAAGGTAATTTTAGGCATATCATTCCTCCATTCCTGCCGCGTATTATGAGGAATAGGCGGCCGTTTGCATTCATTATACCAAATGGATCCGGATACCGCCAGAGAGGAATGTATATTTTGCCGAAGCGGACAATATATTTCTCGTAATGAGGGCTGTTCTCGGAGGGGATTCGGGGGATAGAATGGTGAAAGGGGATGAAGGATGGATCAGAAGGAGATGAAACGAAAGCTTGCGGCTGCCGCATGCTGTCTGGCGGTCTTTGCGGCGCTCCTGATCTGGAAGGTATCCGGGGACAGGACGCGGGACGAGGAACCGTTCATACCGGCCGGAGCGGTGACGCTGACAGAGGTATATCGGCTGCTTCCGGAGGCGGAGGCGA
This sequence comes from uncultured Lachnospiraceae bacterium, assembly GCA_944380155.1. Classification (GTDB taxonomy): domain Bacteria; phylum Bacillota; class Clostridia; order Lachnospirales; family Lachnospiraceae; genus Caccomorpha. Next base: position 14,073 of record CALWGS010000053.1, on the reverse strand, counting down.
TGGAGGGGTTTCCCGGAGAGGAAGAAACATGGCTGACCAGAGAGGCATTGGAGATTCTGTTCGCGGGAATCGCGGAGCTGGAAGGGGTAGATGAGGAGAGCATCCGGATGATGTATCCGGATAGCGGAGGCGTAACGGAGGGCGGTGAAGGGGAGGACGGAGAGGATGAGGCGGATCGGTACTGCTATCCGGAGGACTTCCTGGTCTGGTATGAGGCGTACGCACAGGCATTTCCGGAGAACGGAAGGGAGCCGGTGCTTCTGTATGTGCTGAAGGCAGAGGGGGAGGAGCTTGTTACGGATCAGGGAAATTTTGGGCTGGACGGGGCCTGGCGGTATGACAGAATGACGGGAAGGGGAGGAACCGGCGGAGAGCGTGCGGAGGATGGAAGCGAATGGGAAGGGCAGGTGCTGGAAGCAATGCTTGCGGGCGGGGAACTGTTGTATGTCCGCAGGATCAGCGCAGAAGAAGTTGTGCTGCCGAATGTCTGGCTGATATCGGGAGAGGGAAGGGAGTTCGAAGCCTATATTCAGGGAGTGAGGAAGGAGCTCACGGCGAATGCGGCCCTTGAGGAAGAGGTAGAGAGTCTGGTGGCAGATCTGAGAGTTCAAAACGGCCTGATCACAGGGATTACGATTAAGTCGGATTCCATCACGGGGAAGGTGCTTATGACGGATCGGGATGAAATTGAAATTGAGGGATATGGAGTGCTTCCGCTGAATGAATCCTTCCGGATCTATAAGATATACGGAGAACTCGGAATGGAAGTGACGGAAAGCATTCTGGTGGGCTATGAGAATACCCGGTTTGTAGTAGACGGGGATACGATCTGCGCGGCGCTTCTGACCGAGCCGATTCAGGCAGAGAATATCCGGGTGCTCATCGGAACCGAAGGGTATACGGGCTATTATCATGAACAGGCGGAGTTTGCCGGAGACGGGCCCCTGATTGTAACCGCTCCGTCAGGAGAGACGCGGTATGAGGAAGGGGAGGTGATTATGGTTACCGAAGAGATGGTGGAGGACGGCAGGATCCGGATTACCTCGGAGTCGGAGGATGGGAAGATTACGATCACGTCTCTTCGGAGAGCCTCCGGTTCGCCCGCATACCGCGGAGCGATCGAAGTCGCCGCGGGGGAGGAGGGGCTGCTGATAATTAACGAGCTTGCGCTGGAGGAGTATCTGTATGCGGTCATTCCCAGTGAGATGCCGGTATCCTATGATTTAGAGGCACTGAAGGTACAGGCTGTCTGCGCGAGAAGCTATGCCTATAATCAACTGATGGCGAACCGCTTCGCACAGTACGGGGCCCATGTGGATGATTCGGTTGCCTGCCAGGTCTACAACAATACGCCGGAGAGCGAGAGAAGTATCCTGGCGGTCAAGGACACCTACGGAAGGGTCATTCTGTCCGAAGACAGTGTGATTACGGCCTATTATTTCTCCACTTCCTGCGGAACTACGGCGCAGACGGAGGACGTGTGGGCCGCCGGAACCTCCGAATCCTATCTGACGGGGAGGGTTCAGTATCCGGGAGAGGCAGGGACGGATGCCGGAGAGAAGCAGGAGAAGGAGGAGAGAGAGCAGGAGGAAGCGGAGGCGCTTGCGGACGAAGAGACCTTTCGGGATTTCCTGGAATCAGAGCCGGAAACCTATGACAGCGGATTTGCATGGTATCGCTGGAGCGTCGTGCTGTCCTGCGGACAGCTGGAGGAATCGATTAATCAATATGCTGCGGAGCGCTTTCGGGTCAACCCGGACTGTATCCTGACTTTGGATGAGGAGACCGGAGAGTACCGGAGCGTGGAGCCGGGGGAGATCGGAACGATAACAGGAATTGAGGTATCGGAGCGGGGAACGGGCGGTATCATCACAGAGCTTCGGATCGCCGGTTCTAAGAGCAGCCTTCTGATTCGGACGGAATATAATATCAGAACCCTGCTCTCCCCCGCCCGGTCTGAAGTTGTAAAGCTGGACGGAAGTGTCAGTACAGGGATGTCGCTCCTTCCAAGCGCCTTCTTTGTCCTGGATGAGATCGAGCAGGACGGAAGGCTTGCCGGTTACCGGATCACCGGGGGAGGGTACGGCCACGGGGTCGGAATGAGCCAGAACGGCGCTATGGCGATGGCGGAAGAAGGAAATACCTGGGAGGAAATCATCCGGCACTACTACACGGGCACAACGATCGGATATATCTATGAATGAGACCCGGTTCTGCCTTCTGCTTCTGCCTTCTGCTTTTTCCTGGCGGCTCTTTTTGCCTTATGCGCTCTGTGGCAGCTGCGCAGGAAGGATAAAAGAGAGCCGCGGAAGGACGGGGTCGCAAGCAGGGCATTCAGCTCGGCGCCGATGAACAGGATGATCATACAGGCATACAGCCAGAGCATACATAATACGATGGCAGTCAGGCTTCCGTACATGGAGGAGAAATCCGACAGATTGTCGATATAGAAGGAATACAGGAACGAGAAGCCCATCCATCCCGCAGCCGAAAGCAGCGCGCCGGGCAGTTCATTGAACAGCCGGGTCTTTCGGTTCGGAATAAAGATATAGATCAGCAGAAAGAACAGGGTCAGGAACGCAAGACCGAACAGGGTTCTCATGCTGATGACCAGAAGGGTAAAGTCCGCCAGGAACGGAAGGCGGACCACAATCCAGCCGTAGATCGTGTTGCCGAATACAAAGATAATCAGCAGGAGAATCAGGCTGACTGCAAAGACCAGAGTATATACGGCTGAGAGAAGCCGGCGCACGATGTAGTTGCGGGGCTCCGTAATATTGTAGATCTTCTCAAGACCTCTGGTGATGGCAAGAAAGCTTCGGGAGGCCGACCAGAGGGTTGTAATAACCGTCACGGAGAGCAGCGTGGCAGATGCCTTGCCGTACAGCTCCTGAATCATGGATGTGACGAACGTATCAATGGTACTGGGAAAAATACGGTCGCACAGGGTCAGAATTTCCTCTTGCGTAATCGGAAGATAGTGAATCAGAGTCTGCAGCAGGCTCAGCAGGAACATGCCGAAGGGAAATGCGCAGATGATCAGGTAAAAGGCCGCCTGCGCAGAGAACACGTTCACATAATCCTCCCTGATCTTCTTTGATACGGTCCGAATTAGGTTAATAATAGAGGAAATCGTTATCATATCAAAACTCCTGTCTGTCATACAACGCTGCCGGGTATCGGCAAATGTTTCGTACTATTATATCATAGGGAAACGGAAAATGCACAGGTTATTTTCGGTGTTCGGACATACTTTTGACAAATCGTTCGGGTAGACTGAGAGCAGGAAAATGGGTTGGAAGTACATAAGGAGGAAAGAGGATGAATCAGCATTGTTTTAGAATTTCGGCATGGCTGCTTATCGGTATTCTCTGTCTGTCGGGAATTCTGTCCGCGGTTCCGCCTGCAGCGGCCGCCGCGGCGGAGCCGGGTCTGAATTATTCGAAGAAGACCATTGTGATCGGAACGACCTATACGCTGGAGGTTCAGAATGTGACGGATTCCGGAGCGTCCTTCTCCTGGTCTACCTCGGATTCTTCCATTGCCACGGTGAACGGGAAGGGGAAGGTAACGCCCAAGAAGGAAGGAACGGTGAATATCACATGCAAAATTACCTATCCGGATCGCTCGACGAAGAGCCTGACCTGTGTTGTGACGGCGAAGGAACGGGTACCGGCGGAGAATGTGGTAATTCATAACGCGAAGATTGAAGATTTGAACGCTCATGTGATGACAGTCGGGGAGAGCTATGACTTCAACAGGACTCTTACGCCGTCCGATTCCACAGACAGTACCTATTGGGTGATCGATGAGGAAGAATATGCCGAAGTGAGCTCGCAGGGAGTTGTAACGGCAAAGAGTGCCGGAATTACGAGACTTCAGGCGAGGACGGGAATTAATAAGGAGGATGCGCTTCGGGAGGGGAATACGGTTACGGACAGTATCTATCTGTTCATTATGCCGGCGAAGACCGATGTTACGCCGAGTCTGACTCCGGGAGCCGTGACGCCGGCACCGGAATCTGCGCCCACACCGACTCCGGATCCCACGCCGACGCCGGATCCTACACCGACTCCGGATCCTGCGGCGGGAGCCGGGCAGGCGGTGGTTCGGAGTGTGGGACTGACCGGTTCGCGGGAATTATCGATTGCGTTCGGTGTGCCGGTCAGCAAGAGCAGTGTGATTGGCCTTGACGGTTATCTGACGAACGCCGTATCCATTACGCCCAGGAACAGTGCCGCAAGCTCGCCCGGCATGCTGACCCCGTCTCTCAGTGAGGATGGGATGACGCTTACGATTCGCTCCGCATCCGCGTTCGACGGCACTTATATTATATTAATAGCGGGGATTCAGACCAGTACGGGCGGAGGGATCGCGTCTTATTCCAGGGAGCTTGAGCTGCGGGATCAGGCGGGGCCGACCGTTATCGGCAATGCCACGCTGGACGCGGCGGGATACAGGAATATGATTCAGTTCAATGAGGAGCTGGATTTGAGTGAGATGACGGTTCTTGGAGTCGATACCTATGTGTCGGATTCCACGAAGGCCATTCTGATGGATCCGTACCTTTATTCGCTCAGTGAGGACGGGACCGCGATTGTTGCGGATCTGAGCAGTATCTATGATTCCTCGGATCTGAATAAGGAGATTACGGTTACGCTGAATTATATTAAGGATATTGCCGGGAATTATACGACTCCGACCTTCATTAAGGTGAACCTTCGAACCGATACCACCCAGAAGCCGTCGGCGGTTCCTGTGAGCGCCGAACGGACCTCGGCCTCGACGGTGACGGTGACCTTCGACAGAGAGGTGCAGTATGAAGGGTATATTACCATAGGAGGGGAGATCTTCTACGGAACCAAGGATACCGAGGATCCGCGCAGGGTGATCTATCAGATCGGGACCTCATATTATGCGCAGTCGCTGACGGGGATTCAGACCATTACCGTCAGGAATTGGTACAGCTATCACGCCGGGGATACCGGGATGAACCTTTCAAGGGATCTGGCTGTTGATTTTACCGTGTCCGCGCAGCCGCCCGTGCTTCAGTCCCAGATGCTGTATCAGACAACCCAGGATCAGGCCTCTGTACTCCGGCTTGTTCTGTCTTATGATAAGGATGTTCTGCTGTCAAATCAGAGCGGATTTCTGAATGTAACGCTCTATGACTCCTTCGGTAATATCTTACAGAGAACGGTGTCGTATCTGGCCCAGGCGGATGATCATGTCGTGACCCTGGAGGTGGATCAGCAGATGTCCGCGGCGGGAACCTACCGGGTTGAGCTGCCGGCGGGATTCGTGTTCGATTCGTATCTGAACTTCAGCCCGGCGGTTGTGTTCACTGTGACCAGGCAGGCCGGTACGGCCGGGAATACGCTTCCCGATCCGACAGTGACACAGGATGCGGCGGATGCAAGCATGCTGTATGTGGATTTTGCCGCCAAGTTAGACCACGCATCCGCGCAGACGACTTCGAATTATCTTCTGGCGAATGCAATCTCGCCGTTACGCGCGGAGCTGATTTCGCAGAGTGATTCCGGAGCGCGCGTCCGCCTGACCTTCGCATCCGGAGCGATTGAGTATGATACGAACTATGTCATAACAATCAGCGGAGTCAAGGGATACGGCGGCAGTTATGAAGCGCTGGATCATTATACGGCTCAGGTGTATCTGAGGGAGAATAAGGCTCCGGTCTTCCTGGGCGCCAGAATGACCGGGCCGAATATGATAGAGCTGATGTTCCAGGAGAACGGAATGCTGACGGGAGTTCCCTCTTTCAGTGTTACGGCGAACGGAAGAGTCATCGGTTCCAGCGCGTGGTGCAGCGGCAGCAATGTATATATCAGCCTGTACGAGCCTGTTGACAGCGGTCTGGCTACGATCTCTCCGGGGTACGGCAGTCAGATCACCGATATGAACGGCAACGTCGCTGTGCTGCCCAATACCTTTATTGCGCCGCGCTCCTACTGAGCGGGACGCTCCTGCTGACAGACCGACAGATTAACAGATTCGTATACCAGACACGGGATACCCGGCACGGGATACCCTCTGTGGTTGTGAACGGAAGAATCCGAACGGAAGAATCCGAACGGAAGAATCCGTCCACAGCTGCGGAGGGTATTTTGCGTCAGATTTATTGTTCGGCGCGGCCTTTACAAGAAATAGGGCGTAGTGTATAATAGTAGTCTCAGAGGGAATCCGGCAGCCTGTCTGGAAAGAGGAATGCCGGGAATAAGGTGACGGGGAGGCCGGAATGGAGTCGGAAGGTGAATCAGAATACAAGATACAAGGTACGCATTGTCAGTGTTATTTTATTTTTTCTATATATTATTCTGCTGTCCTATTTCCTGTTCTTCAGTGAGGGATACGGCAGGGCGGCATCGGAGGAATACCGCTATAATCTGGTCCTGTTTCAGGAGATCAGAAGGTTTATCATATATCGGGAGGAGCTTGGCTTTGGCAGCTTCGCGGTGAATCTGTTCGGCAATGTGCTGGCGTTCGCACCGTTCGGGTTCTGTCTGCCGTTAATTTCGCCGCGTTATAACGGGTTCTTCCGGATTTTTTTCCTGTCCGCGGGATTTAGTCTTTCCGTGGAGCTGGTACAGCTGGTGTATCGGGTGGGAATCTTTGACGTGGATGATATTTTTCTGAATACCATAGGCGGCCTGCTTGGATATGCCGGTTATCGTGTAATCCGCTCCGTTTTCTACTATGGGAGAAGGAAGTTCATAAGGAATGTATTACAGAAGTGAGGAATGAGATGAAACGAAAAAAAGGAGAAATCCATTTTCAGGCGAGAAAGCATTCCGTGTCGGGCAATCTGTCCGTGTTTATTGCTCTGCTGAACCTGACCGTGCTTGGTGCGCTGGCATGGACCTCGGGGCTGAACGACGGCAGCAGCGGGATGGCGGCAGGAGTCGTGGGGATTCTTGTCTTCCTGTCGTGTGCCTGCGGATTTATGATTGCCTTGTACAGCTTCGGCGGGAAGGATATTTATTATACCGCTTCCGTTGCAGGGCTTTTGATGAATGGAATTTTGTTTGCAGTATGCCTCGGGTTATATCTGATCGGGGCGGGAATCTAAGAAGGAGGCGGCGGTGTATGGAGGAAGAGAAGAGAAGAAGGCTGGATGCGCAGCTTGCGTTCATCCTGGAAGCGGATCAGAGTAAGAATGTGGTCCGGCAGACCTATCTGGCGGACGCTTCGCGCAAGGAGAATGATGCCGAGCACTCCTGGCACCTGGCACTGATGTGCATGCTGCTTGCCGAGTACAGCAACGAGCCCATTGATGTGCTGCATACGATGAAGATGGTTTTGATTCATGATTTGATCGAGATCGACGCGGGAGATACGTACGCGTATGATACGGCGGGCAACGCAACGAAGCAGGAACGGGAGAGAAAGGCGGCGGATCGGATTTTCCGGATTCTGCCGGATGATCAGGCGGCGCAGCTGCGCGGTCTGTGGGATGAATTCGAGGAAGGGCTTACGCCGGAGGCGCGGTTTGCCAATACGCTGGATAAAGTGCAGCCTTTGCTGCTGAATGACGCGAGCGGCGGCAGATCCTGGCTTGAGCATGATGTGAGGGCGGAGAGTGTGCTTGCGAGAAACTGCCGTACCCCGGAGGGATCGGAGATTTTGTGGGAGCGCGCAAAGAGCCTGATTGAGAAGAATACGGCGAACGGAACGCTGAAAGAATGAGCAAAGAGAAGGATGAGCAATAAGATGGAAAGTTATCGGTTACATGAAGAGGAGAATGAACAGGTAGCGGAGCGCTGTGCTCTGTGTGTGGAACGGATTGCCGGAATGAAAGAGGAAGAGACAGTTCCGCAGCCATACCGGGAGTATTTTGCGGCAATGGCTGAATGGATGCTGCTGCTCTCCCGAATACAGGAGGAGGTTCTGGACGGAACCGATGCGGGCCTTTCTCTGGAACGCAGGGAAGAGCTCAACAGGCTCCTGTATGAGGATATTCTGCCCGGAAATTATGAGACGAGCTTTGCAAATCCGGAATTCTGCGTACAGCAGTTCGGGGAGGATCACGGCAGGATGTTTGCCGTGCTGGCCGCGGAGCTGAGGGGATTGATCCCGGCAGTATTTGAAGGAAGGCGGTATCCGGTTGTGCTTGCGGCCGAGCTGCTGATTGAGATTTATAATCTGTATGAGGACTGGAATCCCTATACCCAGAAGGATGCGAGGAGGGCCATCTATTCCTATGCCTTTGATTACAGCCAGGAATTCCTTGAGTATAAGACCAGGCAGCTCTTGGATCCGACGCTTACCTTCGCGAAGGAGCTTATCATGGAAGCGGATCTGGGAACAGCGGATTACCTGTATCAGTATGGGGATTATATTTCTGAGAATGAACGAAGACTTGCGGCGTATTTCGCGGCGATGCCGCAGGAGGACGTGAAGGCGATGGCGGATACCTATACGGATGGTTATATCCGTGGCTTTGCCGTAACGGGTGCCGATTTCTCTGCCAGGTCTATCGTCTCCATCCGGTACTGCATCGGCTTTGAAAGAATGATTCGAGAAGCGGTGAAGACCTTTGAGGGACTGGGAAAGAAGGTAATCTGCTGTCGGACCTTTGGTTCTCTGATTACGGGGAATCCGGGCGCGGGGAATGGAAGCAGCGGAACCAGCCCGAATCCGCAGTATGAATATGATCACAGGTTCGATGACGCGCTGATTCTGGACGGAGCGCTCTCGGATCGCAGGCTTTCGGCTCTTGGCAGCGCCTATGAGAAGTATAAGATTGAGGCGGGACAGTATGCCGGGCCCGCGGTACAGATGACCTTCGGAGAGAAAGAGTTTGCTCCGGTCTTAAAGGGGGCCGCGCTGCGGTATGATGAGCGCCAGAGGAGGATTTCCAGAGAGTATCGCGCGAAGGCAGCGCGGATACAGGATTCGTACATGCCCTCTGAGGGACGTTCTTTCACAATCATCGCATATCCGCTGCCTTCCATCGGGGAACGTTTTGAAGAGATTTTCGACAGGACCCGGATGGTGAATAATCTGGATAATGAGGAATATAAACGGATTCAGCAGGCGATGATTGATGTGCTGGATCGGGGAGATTACTGCACGATTCTGGGAAGGAACGGCAACGAAACGGATCTGAAGGTGATGCTGCATGGACTCTCAGATCCGGAGAGGGAGACCATTTTTGAGAACTGTACGGCGGATGTGAATATTCCGGTCGGAGAGGTCTTCACCTCCCCGGTGCTTGCAGGGACCTGCGGCCTGCTTCATGTGAGCCGGGTGAAGCTTGGGGGACTCTTCTATGAGGACCTTCGGATCCGCTTTGAGGATGGCATAACGAAGGAGTATTCCTGCGGGAACTTTGCTTCTGAACAGGAGGGCAGGGAATACATCAGGGAGAATCTGTTCTCCGGCCATGAGAGCCTTCCGCTCGGAGAGTTTGCGATCGGAACGAATACGACGGCGTATCAGATGGGCAGGGAGTTCGGAATTACCGATCTGCTTCCCATTCTGATTGCAGAGAAGACCGGGCCGCATTTTGCGGTGGGAGATACCTGCTATTGCAGGAGTGAGGAGAAGAAGGTCTATAATCCGGACGGCAAGGAAATTATCGCCCGGGGGAACGAGATATCGGCGCTCCGGCATACGGATCCGGAGAAGGCGTATTATAACTGTCATACGGATATTACGATCCCGTATCATGAAATCGGAGAAATCGCGGTTCATTTAAAAGAGGGCGGCCGCGTGGTTCTGATTCAGGACGGCAGGTTCGTCCTGCCCGGGACGTTGGAACTGAACCGGGCATTCGGCGAAAAGGACTAAGATAACCGCCGTCCGGCTGCAATCTATGAAGGAATGCCGTGAATGAATTAAGAAATATGAATTTTAGAAGAAAGAGAGGATAGGAAAGATGGCTAAGGTTGGTATTGTAATGGGAAGTGATTCGGATCTTCCGATCATGAGCAAGGCGGCGGAGATTTTGGAGAAGCTGGGAGTGGAGTATGAGGTAACGGTCATCTCCGCTCACCGGATGCCGGATGTGTTCTTCGATTACGCGAAGAAGGCCGAGGAGAAGGGATTCGGAGTCATTATTGCCGGAGCGGGCGGAGCGGCGCATCTTCCGGGCATGACGGCGGCTCTGTTCCCTCTGCCGGTGATCGGCGTGCCGATTCTGACAAAGGGGCTTGGCGGCGTGGATTCTCTGTACTCGATCGTACAGATGCCTTCCGGAATTCCGGTTGCGACCGTCGCGATTAACGGCGCGCTGAATGCGGGACTGCTTGCCGCCAAGATCCTTGCCGTATCGGATCCTGGGCTTCGTGAGCGGATTAAGGAGTACAGCGCGGGACTGAAGGATTCGGTGATGGCTAAGAAGGAGAAGATCGAAACGATCGGATACCAGGCCTATCTGGATCAGATGTAAGAGAATCAGAACGAGGAAAATCCCGGGACCGCTCTCCCGGGCATTTTCCGCATAAAAAATTAACGACAAATCAGAATTTGTATGATAAAATAGAGAGCGGCAGAGTACATAACGGAGCCTGTGTCCGCGCTGCGCCTGCAGGCTCTTTCTTATAATGACACTATTGAGGGCAGCGCAGAAATGAGGTTAAGCATGGATTATAAGAAGGCAGGAGTGGATATTGAAGCCGGCTATAAGGCGGTAGAGCTGATGAAGAAGCATGTCCAGGGGACGATGCGTCCTGAGGTGCTTGGGGGAATCGGAGGATTCTCCGGCGCGTTCTCCCTGGATTCCTTCAAGGGGATGGAGCATCCGACACTGGTATCCGGAACGGACGGCGTGGGAACGAAGCTGAAGCTTGCGTTTATCCTGGACAAGCATGATACGGTCGGAATTGATTGTGTCGCAATGTGTGTGAATGATATTGCGTGCGCGGGCGGCGAGCCGCTGTTCTTCCTGGATTATATTGCCTGCGGCAAGAACGAGCCCGAGAAGATTGCTTCGATTGTCAGCGGAGTTGCGGAGGGCTGCAAGCAGGCCGGGGCGGCGCTGATCGGCGGCGAGACTGCGGAGATGCCGGGATTCTATCCGGTGGATGAGTATGATCTGGCGGGATTTGCGGTCGGAATTGTCGATCAGAAGGACATGATTACCGGGGATTCGTTAAAGCCTGGGGATCTGCTGATTGGAATTGCCTCCTCAGGAATCCATTCCAACGGTTATTCCCTTGTCAGGAAGGTCTTTAACATGAAGAGGGAGGCGCTGGATACGTATTATGAGTGCCTGGGAAGCACGCTTGGCGAGACGCTTCTGACTCCTACCAAGATCTATGTGAAAGCGCTCAAGGCCCTGAAGGACGGCGGCGTGACGGTGAAGTCCTGCAGCCATATTACAGGGGGCGGTTTTTATGAGAATATTCCGAGAATGCTTCCTGAAGGGATCCGGGCCTATGTGAAGAAGGACAGCTATGAGATCCCGCCGATCTTCGGTATGCTCCAGAAGGACGGCTCCATTGAAGAGCATATGATGTACAATACTTATAACATGGGAATCGGCATGATGACGGGCGTTGCTCCGGAACAGGCGGACGAAGCGGTCAGACTGCTGAACGCGTGCGGCGAGAAGGCCATGATTGTGGGCGAAGTCAGAGAAGGCGAGAAGGGAATCGAATTATGCTAAAGATTGTAGTGCTGGTATCCGGAGGCGGAACGAATCTGCAGGCGATTATCGATGCGATCGGGGCGGGAACGATCAGGAACGCAGAGATTGCAGCGGTGATCAGTAATAAGCCGAATGCTTATGCGCTCACCAGAGCCGCGGAGAACGGGATCGAAGCAAGATGCATCTCCCCGAAGGAGTATGCCGGACGGGAGGAGTTTGCCCGGGCGCTGCTTGAGGCAATCGGTGCGTATGAACCGGATCTGATTGTGCTTGCCGGTTATCTGGTGATCCTGCCTCCTGCGCTGGTCAGTGCGTATGCGGGCCGCATCATTAACATTCATCCCTCCCTGATTCCATCGTTCTGCGGTGCGGGTTATTATGGGCTTAAGGTGCATGAGGCGGTTCTGGCAAGAGGATGCAAGGTGACGGGAGCTACGGTGCATTTTGTGGATGAAGGGACGGATACGGGTCCCATCCTGCTTCAGAAGGCGGTTGAGGTAAAGCAGGGGGATACACCGGAGATCTTGCAGCGCCGCGTGATGGAAGAGGCGGAATGGAAGATTCTGCCGAGATCGATTGATCTGATTGCGGCCGGAAAGGTGTCGGTAATAGACGGACGGGCGGTTATTGCGGATTAGGACAGGAGGAGATGTCATTGAAGGTATTAATTGTCGGAAGCGGCGGAAGGGAACATGCGATTGCCTGGAAGGTATCGCAGAGCAAGCGGGTGGATCACATTTATTGTGCCCCGGGCAATGCCGGGATTGCGGAGTACGCGGAGTGCGTGGATATTAAGGCGATGGAGCTGGAGAAGCTTGCGGACTTCGCTGAAAGTCATGAAATCGATCTTACGGTAATCGGAATGGATGATCCGCTGGTGGCGGGGATTGTGGACGTCTTTGAGGCAAGGGGACTTCGGGTCTTCGGACCGAGGAAGAATGCGGCAGTGATTGAAGGATCGAAGGCATTTTCGAAGGAGGTGATGAAGAAGTATCAGATTCCGACGGCTGCTTATGAGACTTTCGATTCGGCTGAGGCTGCGCTTTCCTACCTGGAGGGAGCGTCCTTCCCGATTGTACTGAAGGCGGACGGGCTGGCGCTGGGCAAGGGCGTGCTGATCTGTAATTCCCTTCAGGAAGCGAAGGACGGCGTGAAAACGATCATGATGGATAAGCAGTTCGGCTCCGCGGGGGATAAGCTGGTGATTGAGGAGTTCATGACGGGGCGCGAGGTGTCGGTTCTGGCGTTCTGCGACGGAACGCATATTAAGCCCATGACGAGCGCGCAGGATCATAAGCGCGCGAAGGACGGGGATCAGGGACTGAATACCGGAGGCATGGGAACCTTCTCGCCGAGTCCGTTCTATACGAAGGAAGTGGCAGAGTTCTGCGAACAGCATATCTATCAGCCGACCATGGACGCGATGAAGGCGGAGGGAAGACCGTTTCAGGGTGTTCTCTTCTGCGGGCTGATGCTGACGAAGGACGGGCCGAAGGTACTGGAGTATAACGCGAGGTTCGGCGATCCGGAGGCGCAGGTGGTGCTGCCGAGAATGGAGAATGATATCATCGACGTCTTCGAGGCGTGCATTGACGGGCGCCTGGATGAGGTTGACCTGCGCTTCGCGGACAATGCGGCAGTCTGCGTGATCCTGGCGTCGAATGGATATCCGGAGCATTACGAGAAGGGCTTTGAGATTACGGGGCTTGAGAACTTCAAGGGCAGGGATGGTTATTACGTCTTCCACGCCGGAACCAAATTCGATCAGGGTCGGATTGTGACGAACGGCGGCAGGGTGCTTGGCGTAACGGCGCTCGGAACGGATCTGAAGGACGCGAGAAGGAACGCGTATGAGGCGACGAATTGGATTCAGTTCGAGAATAAGTATATGCGCGGGGATATCGGCAAGGCGATTGATGAGGCGTAGCCGTGCGATCCGCTCAAGATTCGCCCGCAGAGATCCGTACTGTGGGAGTCCATGCTGCCTGACGGAATGGACTGACGGCATTGCGTCAGGGAGATTTGAAAGATAAGACGGACAGAACGAGGCTGCCGGTACAAGAACCGGCGGCCTTTTTGTGTCTAAAATTCTATTGACAAATCAAACTGTTGCAAATACAATTATTGTATCTGCAAGAATGCTCTTTTGGTGTTCTCACCGGGCGGGACGGCAGAATCGGAACATAAGAATCAGAAAGGGAAGGAATATGGTAAAACGGTTATTATCGTACATGGAACGGTACAGGACATCGGCAATTCTCGCGATTGTCTGCATTGTGGCGGAGACGGTTTTTGAGTTGATTATTCCGCTGATTATGGCTGATATTGTGGATGTCGGCGTAGCAACAGGGGACAGGGCCTATATTCTTGGCAGGGGGGCGCTCATGATAGGGCGCGCACTGATTTCTTTGCTGCCTGGAGTCGCAAGCGCGAAGTCCGCCGCCGAGCGCGGACAGGGACTC